>NZ_JBMDIS010000001.1:0-272629 GCF_057808775.1 Pseudomonas sp. FG86
TCTTCTGTCTGCTGATCATCACCCTGTCGTTCATTCCGGTGTTCACGCTGGAGGCCCAGGAAGGACGTCTATTCGGTCCATTAGCGTTTACCAAAACCTACGCTATGGCCGCGGCGGCTGGACTGTCGGTAACTCTCGTACCGGTGTTGATGGGGTATTGGATTCGTGGACGAATTCCCAATGAGCAACAGAATCCGCTAAATCGCTGGTTGATCCGGATCTACGAGCCCGCTCTGGACGCCGTATTACGTCGACCTAAAGTAACGCTGCTGGTTGCGTTGCTAGTCTTTGTCAGCGCGTTGTGGCCGATCTCTCGTCTGGGTGGTGAGTTTCTTCCCCCGCTGGACGAAGGCGACCTGCTCTATATGCCATCAGCTCTGCCTGGATTATCGGCGCAGAAGGCAGCGCAACTGCTTCAACAGACTGACCGTCTGATAAAGACAGTTCCAGAGGTCGAACACGTTTTCGGAAAAGCCGGCCGCGCTGAAACCGCGACTGACCCCGCACCTTTGGAAATGTTCGAGACCACCATCCAATTCAAACCACACGAGCAGTGGCGCCCAGGCATGACCCAAGAAAAGCTCGTTGAGGAGCTAGACCAAGTGGTGCGTGTCCCAGGATTGACCAACATCTGGATACCGCCGATTCGTAACCGCATCGACATGCTGGCCACTGGCATAAAAAGCCCTATTGGTGTGAAGGTTGCCGGTACCAACCTGACGGAGATCGATGCCGTCACCCAAGCCATCGAACGTGTTGCCAAGGACGTCTCAGGTGTGAGTTCAGCGTTGGCCGAACGACTGACCGGTGGCCGCTATATTGATGTGGATATCGATCGTAAAGCTGCGGCCCGTTATGGGTTAAATATTGCCGATGTGCAATCGATCGTGGCCGGCGCAATCGGCGGTGAAAATGTCGGGGAGACGATTGAAGGGTTGGCTCGTTTCCCAATTAACGTACGTTACCCTCGTGAGTGGCGGGATTCGCTCGGCGCTTTGGAGCAGTTGCCGATCTACACCCCGCTAGGCAGCCAGATCACCCTTGGCACCGTTGCGAAGATCAAGGTCAGCGATGGTCCGCCGATGCTTAAGAGTGAAAACGCCCGACCTTCAGGCTGGGTGTACATCGACGTGCGGGGACGGGATATTGCTTCGGTAGTCGCCGATCTACGACGGGTCGTCAGCGAGCAGGTTAAGTTGCAGCCTGGTATGAGCTTGAGCTACGCAGGACAGTTCGAATTTCTCGAAAGGGCCAACGCACGACTCAAGCTGGTGGTGCCTGCCACGCTGTTGATCATCTTCGTGCTGCTTTATTTAACCTTTGCTCGCTTCGATGAGGCCTTGCTGATCATGGCCACTCTGCCATTCGCACTGACTGGTGGGGTATGGTTTCTCTATCTATTGGGATTCAACCTGTCGGTCGCCACTGGTGTCGGCTTTATCGCCTTGGCCGGTGTTTCTGCCGAATTTGGCGTGATCATGCTGCTCTACCTGAAAAATGCATGGACCGAGCGTCAAGACTTCGGTGACAACACAGAACGCGGGTTGATGGCCGCGATTCGTGAAGGCGCTGTGCAGCGCGTTCGACCCAAGGCCATGACCGTTGCGGTGGTTATCGCTGGTTTGTTACCAATACTTTTGGGAAGCGGTACCGGCAGCGAGGTGATGAGCCGCATTGCCGCCCCGATGATTGGAGGTATGGTTACGGCGCCCTTGCTATCGCTGTTTGTGATCCCGGCGGCGTATCACCTCATGCGTCGTCGACACTTGTCCGTTTAGTCTGGCAAGCACTGACGCGTAAAAATGCATACAAAAGGGGCTGCGCTTGCAGCCTCGTTTGAGCTGCACAGCCCGTTTTCATCGGTCCTACGCGCGGTATGTATTGAAATTAGCAAGTTTATGTCTTTTGCATAAACTCGCTAATTTCGATACATACGCTGTGGTCAGTGCCGTTACCCACCTGCACTTGCCAGAAAAACGAACGCTGCCGCCACTGCGTCTCGATGAGCCACAAACAGCATCCTGCTCAAAGCCGACTCAGCATTCGTCACCCTCAGATCACTCTTGAAATCGAGGCGAATGACCTTAATATGATCTTATATTGCCATCATCATTTTCAATCATGGATGTTTCTCTGGGGTAGGTCGGAATGGCAGAACAAGAAGACGCTAAACCCGCAAGCGGGCGTTTCAACACAAATGATGAGACGAAGCGGATCGTATGGACACAGACCGCTGGTCATTGTGAACTGTGCGGCACGGATCTGACGTTCGATTATCGTGCCGGCAAGCCAATGAAATGGGGCGAAGTGGCGCATATCCTGCCCGCCAGTCCCAAAGGCCCTCGGGGACGCGCGGATCATGATGCTGAGGCGCACACGAACGATACTGCTAACCTGATGCTCCTGTGCCCAGGCTGTCATGACAAAATTGATCGTGACGCAGACGGTTATCCTGAAAATGATTTGAGTGGTTTACACCAAGCATACCTAGAGCGCATCCGAATCGCCGCAACGACCCCTGATGGTGGCAGAGCGATTCCTCTCATTGTCCAGAGTCAGCATTTCCAGACGATCAACGATATTCCCGTTCGCGATCTGTTGACTGCGATGTCTGCGGAGGGATTAACCGCCTTCGATCAAGGCATCAAAATTGCCTTCCCTGCGCCCGGACCGCGCGGCAGGGACGCTGCCTATTGGCAGAACGTCAAAGACAGCATCCAGTATGAGCTGGAGCAGCAACTCAAGCGTCGCGGCGGCACCTATGGCGACTCGCCCGCGCTAGCAGTAGTAGGCTTGGCCGATATCCCAGCTTTGATGATGTTGGGCCAGAGCATCGGCGATCGTTCCAAACGCTTAATCTTCTCTTTTCACCGCGAGCATCTTTTGCGCTGGCCCGATCAGTCTGCTGAGTCGCCCAGTTTTCTGTTTACGCCTCCACCCAACGGCGATGGTCCACTGGCGTTGGTGCTCTCCATTTCTGCGCAAGTTCCAGTTCGCGACGTGACCGACGCTCTACCCGGTGCACGTATTGCAGAGCTGTCGATCCCAGAGCCAAGCTATGCGATGGTACAAAACCGTCGGGTGATTCATGCCTTTCGTGACGCACTTCAAATACGACTGAGCCAGCTTGAAGCTTCGACTCCTGACCCTATTCACGTCTTCGCCGCTATTCCTGCGGCATTTGCCATCGAGTTTGGCGCGTTGCTCACAACGCAGCATCAACATACGTACCTGATCTTCGATCGGGACAAAGAAAACCAAGATCGGTTTACGCAAACACTGCAATTGGGCTCGGTGGCCCAGGAGGCTAGGTAAATGCTGTTGAGCAACGAACAGACCAAGCGCAGCAGTTGGGAATATTTTCTGCTTCGCGCTGCGCGGGAAATCTCGCTGTCGGAAGCGCAGTACGAAAAAATTAATGACCGCTACTCCCAACTGGAAAAAATCCTCTCGGCTTCCGACAACCCGCTGCTCGCTGAGGCCCATATCTTTGTGCAAGGCTCGATGCGGTTGAAAACGACCATCAAGCCAATCCCCGGCGCGCCTGCGGATCTGGACACCATTGATGCGGACGCGATTATCTGGCTCCCTCACGCTCAAGGCGCTGGTGCGAAGGAAGTTCTAGAAGCGATTGAGCAGCGTTTTAGGGAAGGCTCCCGCGTTCAGGAAGAAGTTAAGCAATTACGTCGTGGCATCCGGATCGTTTATGCCGACGAAAATCCAGGTTTCCACATTGATGTCACGCCTGCCCGCGCGATCAACGGAAATGGCGAAGCAAACGGCGAGGGTAAGCTAGAGGTTCCGGATCGGGTCACAGGGTGGAAAGCAAGCAGCCCTATCCCTTACTCGAATTGGTTGCAGGTTGCTTCTGCCCAGGAAATCTCTTTGGAAAGCTTGGTGGTTGCCAAAAGCCAGCGGATGCTTGATGCCGCGACACAAGATCCTTTGCCGCATTATCAGGATTACATCGATCAAGATCCCCTGCGTGCGACAATTAAGCTGCTCAAGCGGCATCGCGATGAATGGGCCATCAAGACAAGGAGCGCTGATACTCGCCCAATATCTGCGGTCATCACCACCCTAGCTACGCACGCATACCTGGATGTCGTAAAGGAGTCGCAGTCGAAGCCTCTGGCACCGCTCGATGCAATTTTGGAAATCGTTCGCAGAATGCCGCAGCACATCGCGCATAGAGGTAGCGACTGCTATGTCTGCAACCCTGCCGATAACGGCGAAAACTTTGCAGAGAAGTGGAATCGACCGGGCGAGGGGCAAGGCTATCGTCAGGCATTCGCCAAGTGGCATGCGGACGCCAGTGCGTCTGTGTCATTAGGTTTGGAAAGTTTTGAATCCAATGATTCCTTTGCCGAGGCAGTGAAAAAGAATTTCGGTATAGCACCGGCATTCATCACGGCAGTGAACAATGAAATCCCTGCGAATTGGACGATGCCCGGCCGACCGGATGGCACTACTCGAAACTCTGCTTCGATGGGTTCGCTCTTCGGAGGGGCCAGCGGTGGCGGAACCTCTCAGTCGAGCGTAAAGCCAGTTGGACGCCTTGGCTGATCCTATTAAGACGCCATTGCAGCACGGAATCGCCGCACTGCGAAACGCCCTAGGTCAGGATGCTGCCGATGCATTGCTCCAGCCCGCACCCATGCGGGCTGACGAAGCGGCGTGCTTTCACTTCCCCTTGCCCATCGATTACACGGGGCAGGAGCGGCGACTGCGTATTGGTTTCCCCTCCAACTTTCCCCGTGGGCTCTTGCGCCTAAACGTCGAACCCTCTCCATGGCTGGTTTGGCCGCATGCCACCAAGTCGGGGCTTTGCCTTCATGGCTTTCAGGAACGCCCCATCATGGGCTCCCCGGAGGTCGTGGTAGAGGACAGCCTTGCTCGCTTGGCACAGATCGTTTCGTTGTCCAAGCTGGGATCAAGCCAGGCAACGCGCGATATCGAATTTCAGAATGAGATCACTACCTACTGGTCTTTTCAGCACGGTCAGTCATTCCAGAACCTTTTACTGTTGGATCGACCTCAGGCTGCCTCGCAGTTGTTTGCACTCAGCGATCCGCGCCGGGCTGTGCCATCCGGTCAGGAAACGGTTTGGTTAGCATCGAACGTAGCTGCACTCAAAGGGCATTACCGACGGGTTGTCGGGCGTTCCGCTGTCATTCGCGCGGCCGAAACTCCCGGTTTTTACGTCAAGCTTCAGACTTATCCGGATATCCGCACCCCGGATCCAGAAGATTTATTGCCGTGGCTAACGCCCCACCTTAAACCCGACGATGCCGAGCAATTGCTGGCATGGTTTGAGCAGAATGGAACGTTGGCGAGTCGATGGATTGTTCTGGAGCTTCCAGGAGGGGCAGATGCTCCAACATATTGCCTGAATGTGCACTCGCTCGGCGTACAGCAGGAGCGGGGGGCAAAGTTTGGCCTGCGTACAGCGCGGCGCCGGCCAGCTATCGCAAATGCACATCCACCGGCGCTCGTTCGAGCAACTACCCTGGACGTGCTTGATCGAGCGTCCATTCTGTCCCGCGATATAAGCGGCACAGCACAGCGCCTCGAAAATGCTCGGGTAGTTTGCGTTGGTGTTGGCTCGCTAGGCAGTGCGGTAGCAATACAGTTGGCACGATCCGGTGTTGGCCACCTTACTCTCATCGATCCTGACACCTTGGTGTCAGCCAATCTGGGGAGGCACGTTCTGGGAGCGGATAGTCTAGGGAGACTGAAAGCTTCAGCGTTAAGGGGCAAGATTCTGTTAGATCTTCCAACGACAGAATGCACCGCATATTCGACTTTTGCCGAAGTGGTAATGAGCAGCAAACCAGAAGTGTTCGATAACGCAGATCTGGTGGTGATCACGACAGCAGACTGGCAGTCGGAAGTCACTGTATGGCGAGTCAAATCCAGCGGTGCTCCTTGGGGGCTTGTACAAGCCTGGAGCGAACCGCATACCCAAGTAGGTCATGCGCTATTTGCACCAGCCGGCACCTTTGATGGCCGTCATCTATTCACGGACGTCGGCGATTTCGTGCATAGATTCACAGAATGGCCGGGAGGAGGTGTTGTTCCGCTGCCCGCCTGTGGGGAGAGCTTCATCCCAGGTGGCTCACTGGGGATGACCAATATCGCCTCTATGGTGTCGCACACGGCCCTACGCGCATTGACTGGCAACATCGCCACTGCATCTTGGATCAGCAGCATTTACAGACCTGAAGATGTGCTGAGCCTGGGAGGCCAATACCAAGGGCCCAAACTGCCAGAGGGGGCGCAGCAAATCCTACTCGAGCGTGGATGGCCGGAAGATAAGGACGAAACGGTATGACGGATATCGCATGGCGCTGGCGATGGCCGGAGGTGAATTCCGAGCTATTGGTGTCCCAAGCTGTCGCGGACATCTTGGTTAGTCATCGGCAGGGCCTTTTTGGCGTGGAGCGAGGGGGACAGTTATTTGTCAACCCGGTTGATCCGAAAGGGTTGCTGCTGGCCTTGGCCACGGTGCCTCATCGCGCCGATCGGTCAGGCTGGTCTTGGCTAGAGTTGGATGCGGAGCGTTGCCGCCAGGAGATCCAGGCTGCCAACGAACAAGGGTTACGTCTAGTGGGGTATTGGCATACGCATCCCCAATTCGTTCCGGTGATCTCTCCGGCAGATATCGGCAGCTTCTCAAAATTTGCTGCACGTTACACGCAGGATCTGCCGCGCCCGATAGCCGTTATTGTCGGCAAGTCCGAAAAACCCGAAGGTATCAAGGCGTGGTCGTTCAGGGACGGCAGATATGTAGAGGCAACCTGGGTCAGATGAGCTTTAAGTCCGTGAGGGTGGAAGGCAGGTCAGCGTTTAGCTTTACCCGCTAGCATCAGGGCGAATAGCTCTGCCTGAAAGCGAGCATCATCCAATGCGTTATGGTTCGGCTCGCTGAGTGGCTTCAGCGCAGCGGTCATTTTAGATGATTTTGTTTCCTGCCAGCTGCAACCTACAGCGCCCATAAAGTAGGCCTTCATGTCGATAGCGGTAAAACCAAAGGGGTTGGTTTCCAAGTATTTATGAAAGTAGTAGTTGACGAATGACCAGTCAAACGGTGCATTGAGTCCTACGAAAATGACCTTTTGCCCCGTTTTGCAGGACGACTTCAGCCACTTATCAAATGTCAGCATCGCCTGTTGCGGAGCGAGGCCATCGCGCTCCAGCTTCTCCAAACTCAGCCCCGATACTGCCAGCGCTTCGGGGTCGTGTTTCGGACTGTCAGGTCGTAGTTCAAGATAGATGGACGTTTCAGGTTGGGCTACAAGACAAGCTCCAATGGAAAGCAGGCTGTATTCGCCGGGTATAGGCCCAGAAGTCTCGACGTCGACGGAAACATAAAGCTCATCAGGGTGCATGTCATATCCTTTTCGTGTAGTTACCTGATCACGCTCAGGCTCTTAACCATGTGAAGGTGGAAAGGCAGGTATAGCCATTGCCACATTTTTTGCTGTTTCACTCGCTAGCCGGCGTTCGAGCAGCGGCAGTGCCTGTCTACCAGCGGATTGCGCGTTCCTTTGGTCAGCTCTGGGCCCAAGCATAATGATGTGTGTCATTCTCTGATGGCGGATGAGGGCCGGACGATCATGAGTGAAACTGAGCGCTGGATAGTCAAATGCCAGAAAACTGAGGACGGTACTGGCGACATCATCATTGATCTGCCTCAAGAGTTGCTTGACCAAATGAGGTTAGGTGTTGGGGACGACCTGGAGCTAACGGTATTGAATGGCACATTAGTCCTGACGCCCGTGCGCAACGCAACATCAGTGCGGCCCATGTTTGCAGGCGTCCTGCGTCAGGATGCCTATCATGCTTACCGCATGCGGCTGGAGACGCTTCTTCATATCGCTGTCAATGCTTCGGATCTGGACATTCACGACATGATAGTAGCTGGCTTCTCGGTCAGCCTGATCAAAATGCTTTGTGATGATGGAACCCTCAGCGACGAAGAACGCGACAGAATCATTCAACCCAAAACGCTCAAAACAAAACTGTCAGCCAATCAGCTTTTAACTTTGCATGAGAGCGATCGCCTGTTCCGGTTTGCACATATTACCGCCATGGCCGAGGTGATCTTCGGTGACAAAGGGAAGGCCAAACAATGGCTTTCCAAACCCAAATCCCGTTTTTTGGGAGAAAGCCCATTGGCGATGGTCACTACAACCTTTGGCACACATCTAGTCGAAGAAATGCTGATTCAAGTGTCTGAGGGCATGTCATTTTGATTCAGTCGCAGCCAAACGGCTTCTACCGCTCCTTGAGTAACATGGATTTCATGCGCCTAATACCGGCGTCGCCTTGCCGAATACGGCATGCACGGGCATCCATGAAGCACTAGGTTTCACCCACATTGGCACCTACCGCTAGGTAGGGATCACGCGCGGCAATGGCATAGCTGGGTACTGGCGCAAACCACTTTATCCGGTGACAGCTCGATAGAAATCATCCCGTTCAGTGAGATGAAGGGAGAAGACGGAACAGCCATGAGATCACCCTGCTGCTATCCGTCGGCATCGGAACCTGGTGATCCGCTAGGAGCTAAGCTGAATGATGCTTCTCGTTCGAATCGGTTTTTTTGATCGGCAGGAGGTACAAATGAATTTGGCAGATTATGTTTCAGTGCTTTCTGCGGGTGAGAAAATAGATGGTTGCCAACTTACCACCTCAGATGCTGTGGACCTCGCCAGTCTGCATTTTCCTTCCAGTGCCTATTGTCTTGTTGCTGATTGGGCAATATTGGATCTCGACATTACACTACGTCAGCGAAAAGCCATTACGGATAGACAGCTAATACCTGCTCTCGTTTACGCTTTGACCGTTATCCAAGACAGTAAAGGCCGCTTCCTGCCTGGTGATTGGGTCCGAACAACGCTGGGTGCTTCCTTCACCCATGACTGCTTATTTCGAACAAAAAACACAGTTTATGTGCTGATGGGGACCGGTCGAAGGTTGCGCACGCATTTAGACATCGCACTGAGCCTGTGCTGAAAAAAGACTATTTCCGCACAGGTGAGTTACCGGTCGCGCTTACATAATATTTCGGCCTGAATGAACGCTCTCGCTGTTGTGTCAATCTATGTTGTTACCAATCGAACCCCGTATTTGAAGTGCGACCTGTCTGTGTCAATCTATGTTGCTGTTGCCTTTACCCCGAATCATCCTACAGACCCCGATTTACGGGAGGGGCTGTGTCAAACTATGTTGTTGATAACCACAACCGGGTCTCCAGGCCCCCGCGAAAGGACGCGCCTTCGATGAACACCCCCTCGCAAATCCACAAGCGTTTGAACAACCGCCGATTCACCGTCGCCAACAACACCCACGGGCTATCCGGCGCGGGCACGGTGTTTCATTACCTGGTTGAGGGCGATGCGGTTTCCGGTACGTACCAAGGCGGTCGAATTCGCTTGGGTACGCAGGTTGGGCGCGTCACAGGTCCAGACTCTATCGAGCTGTTGTATCAGTGCCTGACGCTGGAAGGTGAACTGCTGGCCGGCTGGTCGCGAGGCATCGTCGGTGTGGATGCTGTCGGGCGTACCACGCTGAGTTTCGTGTGGGGGTGGTTGTCGGGGGCGACAGGAGGTGGGGAGTCGAACTATGTGGAGATTGCAGAGGGTGATGGCCACACCTAAGGCACAAACTCCACCCTCAACCCCCGGCTCACACTCCGTCCCTGATCATCACTGACCCGCAACCGATACTCGCCCGACTTGCCCGGCCGCCAGTTCAAGGTGGCTTGTGGCGGGCCCTGGCCGATCAGGGTTTGGTCGGCGAACCAGTAAAGCGTCGTCGCATCGCTGGCCGCGTTCGCGTTCAGCGGGATGCTTTCCTGGGGTTGGGACAGGCGCAACTGATAACTCACTTGCGTCAGGGGCGAGCGGATCTGTGGGGCTTCGCTCTGGTCGCTGATGCGGTTGGGCTGGCAGTTTTTCATCACGCCGGGCGGCGTGCGGCGGGGCAGGCCGGCGGCGCGGTACAGGCGTTGCACGTCGCTGGGCCAGAATTCGAAGACTTCTTCGCGGGTGTACTGTGGATCGAACGGCGGGCACGCGGCCTTGCCGGTGCGGGTGTCGATCAGCACCGGGCGATGCAGGTTGGACACGCGAATCGGCGAGACGCCGGGGATGTACCAGGTCTTGCGGGTTTGCGGGCACCAGCGGTTGGGCAACTCGCCGGACGCGGCGCACACGTCGATGCGCACCAGCCCGGCGGGCGGCTTGTCGGGCTTGATGACGGTGTTGGGCAAGGCCAGGGGCAGGGCATCGGCGATGCGGAAAAACAGCGGCGCGGCGGTCTTGGCGCCAATAAACGCGGGGTTCGGGCGACCGTCGAAGTTGCCCACCCACACCACCAGCACATAGGGGCCCACCAGGCCGGCGCTCCAGGCATCGTGAAAACCCCACGAGGTACCGGTCTTCCAGGCAGTGCGCCAGTGGCGGCCGGGCAGGCCATCCGGGCGCGGGTTGCGTCGCAGCATGTCGCGCACCATAAAGGCGGCCTGGGGCGTGAGCAGCGCCGCTCCGGTGGTTTGCGGCTGTTCCTGTAAATAGCGCAAGGGCCGCAAATGACCGTCACCGGCCAGCATCACGTACAGCCGCGCCAGTTCCTCCGGGGTCATCTCACCGCCACCCAGCGCGAGCGCCAGGCCGTAATGGCTCTCGTTGCGCAGGCCCTTGATGCCCGCCTGTTGCAGTAATCCGTAGAGCGAGGGCGATTTCACCTGGCTGGCCAGCCACACGGCCGGGATATTACGGCTACGGATCAACGCATCGCGCGCCGTCAGTGGCCCGACAAAACTGCCGTCGAAATTTTCCGGTTGGAAGTAGCCGAAACTACTGGGCAGGTCCTTGAGGATGCTCATGGGGTGGATCACCCCTTGGTCCAGCGCAAGCCCATACAGAAACGGCTTCAGGGTCGACCCAGGCGAGCGGCGCGACAACACGCCGTTAACTTGGCCGTGGATGCCTGTGGATAAATAATCCGCCGAACCCACCAGCGCCTTGACGCTCTGGTCGCGACTGTCGATCAGGATGGCGGTGGCGTTTTCCACACCGGTGCTGCGCCGCTCGGCGATAAACCCGCTGATCAGGCGCTCGAGCAATTGCTGCAAGGGCAGGTTGAGGGTGCTGTTGAGTTCGTTACCCGGTTGGGACGCGAGCAGTTGTTCGCTCAGGTGCGGTGCCAGGAACGGAATCTGCTGGCGGTTGCGTGCTTCCAGGGGCAAGTCCAGCAAACTGTCGTTACGCACGTCCTGTGGATAAGTACTCCGCCAGTCATTCATCAAGCGCAGCCGTGCGTTTTGCAGCGAGGGGCCGAAGCGCGCACGCCTTCCCGGCTGTTGCGGGATCACTGCCAGCGCCAGGGCCTCGGATAACGAAAGCTGCGCCGCTGACTTGCCAAAATAGATGCGACTGGCCGCCTCCGCGCCTTCGATATTGCCGCCCATGGGGGCGAGGTTCAGGTAGGCCTCCAGGATGTCGTGCTTGCTGTAGCGCGCTTCCAGCCACAACGCCAAGGCCATCTGCTGCAATTTGCCCGGCACCTGGCGCGTATTGAGGTCCCATAGGCGCCGCGCCAGTTGCATGCTCAAGGTCGAGCCACCCTGGCGCTGTCCGCCGCTGTAGGTGGCCATGGCCGCGCGCAGCAGCGCCGGGGGATTGATCCCCGGGTGCCAATAGAAATTGCGGTCTTCCTTGAGCAGCAAGGCTTCGACCAATGACGGCGAGATCCGCTCCAGCGGCAGCCAGAGGCGGTATTGCCCATCATCCGCCAGGGTCATGCGCAGCAGCGAGCCATCATCCGCCAGCACGACCCTGGAGGACGTTACCGCCTGTTCCAGCGGGGCATGGGGCCAAAGCCGCAACCCCGCCAGTACCACCGCCGCTGCGAGCAGCGGCGTCAGGCACTTAAGGCTTGGTAATTTCAAGCTGGCCTACTTTGCCACGCCCTTGCAGGGTGGTTTCGTACATACCTTCGGCGTAGGCCGGTGGTGTATTGAAGGTGCCGGCGTTGGTGGCGCGCACGCGGTAGACGAAGGTGCCTGCATCGCGCAACGCGGTGCCGTACAACACCACCCGATCATCGCGTACATCCACATAATCCGGCTGCCAGTTGCTCAACGCGGTCTCGCCGATCGGCGCTTGCCAGGTGTCGGCTTCCTGGTTGTCTTCGACGTATTCAGACTCTTCGCCTTCACCTTCGCTGTCCTCGCCGCTGGCGGTTTCCGGCTCCGGCGGCAAGTTATACACAGGCTCGACGCCACCGGGCAGCAGGTCAACCACGGCCACTTGCTGCACCTGATCGCGATCCGTTGCGCGCAGGCGCAGGCGTACGAGGAATTCGTCGCCCACCGCGACCTTGCTCACCGGCTCGCCTTTGAGGTCAAGGTACTCGTGGATGATTTCCAGGCCGTTGTTGATGGGCTTGAGCTTGGCGCCCTTATCGAAACCGGCTTCGCTGAGCATGTAGAACGCTGCCGGGCCTTCGGTTTTTTCCATCAGCAGTTTTTGCGTACCCACGGGCACGGCGGCACGCGGTGGCTGGCCGGCCATCTCCAGTAATTGTTGCTGTTTGTCACCCAGCCACGCGGTGGCCTTGAGGGACATGTCGCTTTGCGCGCGCTGGCCATAGTTGTCCAAGGCCCGCAGGAGCAGGGCGGCCGAGAGTGAGTTGTAGCGCTGTTCGTTCAGGCGCTTGCCGAGTTTATCCAGCAACGCCGTGGGTACCTCGTCAAGCAGCTCGGGGAAGTGCCGAGCCAGCAGGTGCAAGTGTTCGGCATCGTGCACCAGCGGGTCGTAATAAAGGCCGTCGCTGTCCCACTTATCCACAAGCGAACGCCATGGGATTTTGCGCAACAACGTATCGGCCTGGCGATCCTGCTTGAGCAGCTTGTAGCTGGCGGCCAGGTAGGCGGCACCGAGGTCGTTCTGCCAGCTGTCCTTGAAGGTGCTTTCGTAGCGTTCGCGGATATCGCTCAAGGCGCCACTGACGAGAATCCCCTGACGGCTCAGCAGGTAACTGGCGTAGGCACGGTTGCGCAATTCCGACAGGCCTTCGCTCGGGCCGTTGGCCAGGTCCGTCAGATAGGCGTTGGCCCGCACCAACAGGTCTTCCGGTACTGGCAGCCCACGCTCCTTGGCTTCGATCAGGAAGTCGGTGGCGTACAGGCTGGCGTAGGGTGCTACATCCGGGTTGGCCGCCCATAAACCAAAGCCGCCGGCCTGGTTCTGGCGTTGGCGCAGCATGCGCACCGCGCTGCCGAAGGCTTGCTCGGCCTCTGGCGCCGTACCGCCCCAGATCAACGCTGGCATGGCCTTGGACACCAGTTGTTCGGTGCAGGCATAGCCATAATCATCCAGGTAGTGCTTGAGGCCATTGGCCCACACTAACGGGGAGGCCGCCACACCCACCTGTACATCGCGCAGTTGGTTGAACAGTTCGCGGGTGGGCTTGAGCTCTTTGCTGGCGCTGTCGAAACGTCCTAGGCTCAGGGCCACGCGATGCTCACTCAGGGGGCGGATCGACGTGGTTTCCGCCACTTGGATACGCTTGCCGTCCGGCAGCACCGCGACAAAGCGCAGATCCGCCGAGCCGAGGTGCTCGCCGACCTTGATCTTGAACTCGGCGGTACCCTCCTTGCGCGGTTGCAGTGACAAGGTTGTGCCCTTGCCGCCCTGGACTACCAGTCCGTCGCTGGTCTGCACTTCAAACTTCACATCCGCCGCGGCATCCAGGTTGCTGAACACCCCGGCACTCACGTTGAACACATCCCCCGGCGCGACAAAGGCCGGTACGTTGGGGGTAATGACGATCGGCCCGCGTACTTCGGTGTTAGCCTCGCTGACACCGACGCTGTCAGCATCCACGGCCACCGCAAACAGGTGCAGCTTGCCATTGAAGCTGTCTGGCACCTGGTAATGCAGCACGCTTTCACCGGCGGGCAGGTCCACCAGCCCGGACCACCAGGCCACAGGCGGCTGATGTTTGCGCTTGAACGGGTTGAGGTGATTGGCTAGGGCGCCTTCGGTATCGCCACCGGGCGCGGCCCCACTGAGCAGGCGGCTGAATTCCGGCAGGATCAGGTCAAGGATCTGACTGGTGCCGACCTCCAGTGCACGCTTCTGGAAGAAGAAGCCCAACGGGTCCGGCGTCTGGTAGCGCGCTACTTGCAGGATCCCTTCGTCCACCGCGTAGACCACCGCCCGGCCCGGGCGGTCGGCGGTGACCTTGATATCCAGGGTCTGCCCCGGCTCGATCTTCGCCGGGCCTTCCACCTTCAGCGCCATGCGCCGTGCGTCGAGGTTGATGCTGAACGGCACCACGCCATAGGACAGCGGGCTCATGTACACCTCGGCCGAACCCATGTCGCGTACAAACTGCACGTTGACGTAGGCATTGCCCTCAAGCCCTGCGGGAACGCGGATATGTTGCACGCTGTTGGTGCTGTCGGCCTTGAACCATTGCTGGGTATAGACCTTGTCGCGTTCGATGGTGATCAGGCCCGCACCGGTATACGGGGCACGGATGCTGATCGCGATCTCGTCCCCGGTGGCGTAGCTGCGTTTATCCAGGCGCAGTTGCAGCTCGGCGTTGCGTTCCAGGGAGCGCGAAGTGTTGCCACGCCCGGCCACGCTGTAGTCGATCTGGTTGAGCAGGTTGCCGTTGGCATCCTTGAGTTGCAGGGTGAAATCGCCCGGCGTGGCGGTGTTCAGTGTCTGCTTGGCGCCTTCCTGGGTCATGACCACCGGCGAGGCCGGCTGGCTGATGTTCTTGATGCGCGACTCGTATTTGTAGGTGCCGTTGGACTGCTTGACCAGCACCGAGACGTAGCGGTGCTCGACCACTTCGCTGGTCAGGCCATCCACCGCCAGCGGCGTGAGGTCCGGCGCCACGGCCAGCCAGTGCACCTGGCGGGGAGCGTCCTTGGCGACATACGACAGTGAGTCCTGACTTTTCACACCGACCAGATAGGGCGCGGACGACACCAGCAACGCACTTTGCGCCGCCACGTTACGTCCACCTTCGGCTTCAAATACCTGGGTCATCACTTGCAGGCGGTAGGTGCTGTTGGCAAAGCGTTGCAGGTTGAGGTCCAGCAGCGCCTGGCCGTTATCGTCGACGGTGGTCTCGGCCAGGTCTTCGGTGCTGGCCTCGTCCAGCGAGTTGTTGAGGCGGAAGCGATAATCGGGGTAGCGATCGAAGGCTGCCAGCGTCGGGCTCAGGGACATTTTCGCGGTGACGCGACGGCCGGACGCCGGGGCCCCGAACAGGTGCATCGCGGTGACTTTGGCCACCACCTGGTCCGGTGGAATCCAGCCCAGCACCGGGGTGTCATGCAGGCTGAGGCTGACCTTCATACGGTCCGGCTCGAAATCGCGAACCTTGAAGCTGACGCTGCCCAGGTCTGTGCGGGTCTGCTTCTGGCCGATCAACTGCAAGGTGGCGGTGTAATCCCCGGCGGGGGCGGTCTCGCTGCTGGGGAAATCAAAGGCTTCAAAGCCGCTGGTGGACAGCTTCAGCGGTTGGCGAATCACTTCCAGGCCGCGTGGGTCGGTGATCTGCAGTTCCACCGGCAGGCCCTGCAGGGCGCCTTTCCAGTTGCCGTTGCGTACGATCATGCCCAGGTGCGCGGTTTCACCTGGCCGGTACAGGCCACGGTCGGTGAACAAGTAGGCGCTGAGACGATCGATCGCACCGTCCTCTTCCAGGCCGCCGACATCGAAGCGCGATAGATCCAGCTGCTGGGACTGACGGGCAATCGGCAGGAAGGATTGGTCATTGCCACGGCTGACCACATACATCAGCGGCGTTTTCTCACGGCGCAGTTCATCGAGCTTGGCGAAATGCGCGTGGCCTTCGTTATCGGTGTGGCCGCTGGCGACCGGCAAACCGTTACGCCCGATGATATCGACCTGGGCGTCGGCGACCGGCGAGCCATTGCCGATGGACTGTACATACACATCATGGCTGCCGTCGCTGGAGCGTTTGGCGATGATCCCCAGGTCCGTGACCACGATAAAGCGCAGGTCGCTGGTACTGCTGCGCGAATAATCGAAGGTGCGTTCGGCCGGTTCATCCTGCGGGCTGAGCTTGAGCACGAAGATGCCGCGACGACCGCCGTTGGCGGTGAGGTAATGGCTGAGGTCGACGTTGTCATAGACGGTTTTCGCCGGGTCATTGGACGAAAGCGGAATATCCAGCGCCTGACGCTCGACCATGCGATCGAAATACTCGTTGCCGAAGTTAGGCCGGGCGAAGCTGCCGCTGCTTTGGTCGACCAGATGCTGCAATTGGTTGGGCAGCAGGCGCGCGATTTCCACATGGGCACCCGGCACGCCACGGGCCATGAAACCCAGGCGTTTTTCGCCGTTGAGGCTGAGCAGGGCGCCGTCGGAGAGGAACTGCAAGGTGCGCGGATACGCCGGCATGCTGATCAGGGACGCTGTGGGGTTTTTCGCCAGGTAGCCGCCGATGGCTTCCAGGTTGGCGGGCACTCGCACATACAGCGCTCGGCCGGCCGGGGCCTTGAACTTGAAGGCGTGCAGGGTGTTGAGCGGCTCGACGCTGGGCACGTGGGTCAGGTTGACCTTGGTGCTGCGGGCGAGCAGGGCATCGTCGATATCGTTGCTGTTATAGGGGCGGGTGTCGTCCTGGGCTTTTTCCGGCAACAGCCAGGCCTGGACCTTATTGGCGATGGTGTCATCGGCTACGGCACTGGAACTGCTGAACATCAGCACCGGCTCCGGTTCGCCGCGTTCGTTGTCCACAAAGCTGACTTCGGCGCCGGTAAAGGTCAGGCGATAACGACCCGGTACGGTGACTTCCGCCACCAGCGGTGCGGTGCTGGCGTTACCGCCGTCGCGGGCCTTGATGCCTTCATCGAGCTTGGCGCTGACCGGCGTGCTTTCCAGCGGTGTAGCCAGGGCGGCAGAGCGGACGAAGGCGTTGAGCTTGGTGTCGTCGAAGGTGATTTCCGGGCGGTTGTGCAGCTGTGCATCGCGGTAGGCCAAGCCTTTTCCGAGGGCGACCGATACGCGCTTGCGCACGCTTTCTTCATCAACCGGGTGGGAAAAACGGAAGGTCGCTACCAGTTGTTTCAGGGTTGGGTTGGATGGGTCCTGGTACAGCTCGTTTTGCGCCAGGCTGGCGCGGAACGGCTGGGTGGAGAATTGGCTGCTGTACTGGCTGAGCAACACGCCGTCGGCCAGCAGGCTTTTCTTCGCCAGGTCGAGGGTGTAGTGGGCGTCAACGGGCCAGTCTTTTTCCGGCACAAACACCAGGCTGCGATCATCCGACCAACGCCACGTGCCCGCTATCGCGGGCTTGAGGCTGATGCCCTCGCTCACGGGTTTGCCGATGGCGGCCAACGGTGCCACGGATTCGGCAAAACGCACCTGCAGGTTATCCACAACCGGTGGCTGCTGGGTGTAGTCGGTCAGGTTGGGTTTATGCAGCGAATAGCCCACGGTGTGGGGCTGCGGCAGGTGGGTGTACCAGTGCCAGCCATAGAAAGCCGCGGCGGCCAGCAGCACCAGGCCCAATACGCCGGCACCGGCCTGGCGCGGATAAGCGCGGGCTTTGTTGCCCAGGTTCGCCAGGCCGCGGCCAATGGCACGCAGCCATAGCGGCGGATGCCATTGACCGAAAACGGCCCCCACCACAGTCAGAAACACACCGACAACACGACGGCTGATGGCTTTGAGCGAATCGAACATGGTGAGCATCCCTGGCTAAGTGCGGCGTATCTTACACGCGTCTTTGATACAAAAGATGACACCGATACGCCGCACGGCGGGGATGTTTACCGGGTCAGCGGGGCCCCTCCCACATTTTGATCGTCATTGGGCTTGAGAGGGGTGTGTGTCAGGTCCACCAGTAGCGTACGAGGTGAAAGAAGATGGGGGCGGCGAAACACACCGAATCCAGCCGATCCAGCATGCCGCCGTGCCCTTCGATCATATGGCCCCAGTCCTTGACCCCGCGGTCGCGCTTGATTGCCGACATGACGATGCCGCCGGCGAAGCCGAGCAGGTTGATCAGCAGGGCGATCAAAAACGACTGCCATGGGTTGAACGGCGTGGTCCACCACAGTGCCGCGCCGATCAGCGAGGACAGCAAGATCCCGCCGACAAAGCCTTCCACGGTTTTCGACGGTGACAGGTTGGGCGCTATCTTGTGTTTGCCGAACAGCTTCCCGCACACGTACTGCAGCACGTCCGACAGTTGCACCACGATCACCAGGTACGCGATCAGCAGCAGGTTACGGCCCTCGTAGCCGGGGATATCTAGGGTCAGCAGGGCGGGCACGAAGGACACGCAGAACACCGCGATCATCAGGCCCCATTGCACCTTCGACGCGCGTTCCAGGAAGTGCGTGCTGTCGCCGCCGAGGGAGGCGAGGATCGGCAGCAGCAGGAACACGTATACCGGGATGAAAATGGAGAACAGGCCGTACCAGTCGGCATAGATCAGCAGGTATTGCAGCGGCAGGGCCAGGTAGAACGCGGCCACCAGGGCCGGGTAGTCGCTGCGCCGGGTGGGGGTGAGGGTCAGGAATTCGCGCAGTGCATAGAACGACACCGCGTAGAACAGCAGGATCACCGCGCCGGTACCCAGCCAGAAAGCAATGCCGATCACAACCACCATCACCCACCAAGCGTTGATGCGCGCGTTGAGGTTGTCGATCACCGCATTCGGCGCGCCACGGCTGCGCAGCTTGAGGATCAGGCCGATCAGCGAGGCGAGTACCAGGATCGCGCCGATCCCGCCGAACAACATCAGGGTTTGGCTAGCCATGTCAGGAGTGCTCCGGGGCGAGGGCGAGCAGGGCGTCGCGGGTACGGGCCAGGAACAGCGCCTTGTCTTCGCCTTCCTCCAGTTGCAGCGGTGCACCGAAGCTGGTGGTGCATAGCAGCGGCAGTGGCAGCACACGACCCTTGGGCATGACCCGGTTGAGGTTGGCGATCCACACCGGGATCAACTCAGCCTGTGGGTAACTTTTTGCCAGGTGGTACAAGCCGCTTTTGAACGGCAGCAGGCCGTCTTCCAGGTTGCGCGTGCCTTCGGGAAAGATGATCAGCGAGTCCCCGCCTTCCAGCGCGGTGAGCATGGGTTGCAAGGGGTTATCCACAGGGTCCTTGCGTTCGCGGTCGATCAACACGCCGTTGAATACGCGGTTGATGATGTAGCGGCGCAGTGCGCTTTTGTTCCAGTAGTCGCTGCCGGCCACTGGGCGCGTGAATTTGCGCAGGTTCTGCGGCAACGACGCCCACAGCAACACGAAATCGCCGTGGCTGCTGTGGTTGGCGAAGTAGATGCGTTGCACCGGCACCGGTGCGCAGCCCAGCCACAGGCTACGAGCCCCGGTGACGGTGCGGGCCATCGAGGTAATCAGCGTGGCAACCACGGGTTCGAACATGGGGATTCCTTATCCTGCGAAAGGTAGCCAAGGGCTGGCGAGGATCACGGCCAGGGTCAGCAGCACTTGCGCGCCGAGCAGCCAGGCTTGTTTGCGCAACAGTTTGAGAGCACCACGACGGCGTTCGGTCCAGGGTCGACCGGCGCGTTTGGGCGATTGCAGGCCGAGGGTTTGCAACGCCTGGTCGAGGTCCGGGGTGCGCTCGGTGTCGCGGGCCAGCAGGGCGAACAGGTCGGCGTCGAAGGCTACCCGCAGCGACCAGTACTTTTGCAGCAGGCCGAGGATAATCATCCACAGGCTGAGCAACAGGCAGATGGACGAAATGCTGGCGAGCAGCAGTTGCGCCAGGCCGAACAATACCCCCAGTAATGTCAGGCCTGTGGATAACTGATCCAGCGAACGGCCGCGGCGCAGCAGGCTGGCGACGACCTGGAGTTCCATATCAGCGGGCATGGAGCAGACCCTCCAACGCTTCACGGTGAGCAGGATGCAGGACCACTTGGTCCCGCGCTGTACGAATAATAGCCAGTGCTTCATCCACCGTGGCGGCGCGCCCGCTGTGCAGCAGCCAGGCGGCCATGGCGGTGGCGCTGCGCGAGTAACCGAGGGCGCAACACACCAGCAGCGGGCCGCTGGAGCGCAGGCGTTCGATGGCGTGTGCCGCTTGCAGGCATTCGGCGGCGGTTGGGGCGATCAAGTCCAGCACCGGAACGCATTGATAAGCCCCCTGTGGATTAATCGGCAGTTCGGCACACAGATCGACGATTGCCTTGAATGAAGCCTGCTCGTTCGTGGCAGGAATCCTTCCAAGCCAAATGTTATCCACAATCTGGTCGGGCTGTGGATGCTGACGTGTCCACAGGCGTGAATTGATCCACGCGGCCGCCAGGTAGGGCGCATACAACCAGCGAGCCGCCGGGGTGAGACGACCATCGGCACGCTTCTGAAAGCCCGCCGCGCCGAGCACACAGTAATTGGCGTTGACCAGGGCCAGGGACATCGCCGGCCACAGCAGCCATAGCCACCACCCGCGCAGTACCCAGGCGAGGATCACCAGCGTCAGGGCGCCCAGGCCATAGCGCAGACCCAACCGCCAGCGCTTCGGGTCGCGGCTAAGCCGCGCATTCAGCAACGGGCTGGGATGTTCCAGCGGCCACAGCCACACACACAGCCAGCCGGCGAGGGCGCCTGTGGGTAAGTCAATAAAGTGGTGTTGATAAGTGGTCAGCACCGAAATACCGATCAACCCGAACCAAGCATGCACCACCCAGCGCCACACGCCCTGGGCATGGCGCTGGTACATGATCCACAGGATTACCAGCAGCGCGATATGCAGCGAGGGGGCCTGGTTGAACGGTTTGTCGAAACCCGCCAGCACGGCAAACAGCCAGCCGAACACGCCGTCCAGTTCCGGCCGCTCGAAGGTGAAGCGCAGTGGCCAGATCAAGAAGCAGCTCACGGCGATGACCTGGGCACTGAGCAGGCGCAGCGCATGTTGCTTCAGTTCATGGCGGGTACTGGGCAGCAGCAGTGAGAAACCGTAGAGCAGGTCGATGGACCAGTAGGGCACGATGGTCCATGCCCAGAATGGCATATGGGTTTCCCAGCCGAACACCAGCGTGCCGACGTCGCTGCGCTGGCTGGTGACCCAGGTGGCGAAACCATAGGTGCTGAAAAACAGCGGCGCCAAGAGCAGCAGCCACAGGACGGCTGGCTTTAACAGGCCGGGTTCGCGCATGTTCAGATCTTCTGTGCCAGGGACACGGTAAAGATGCCCCACTCATCTACACGCTGGGTGATTTTGCGGAAACCGGCGGCCTCCACCAGTTGGTCCATTTCCGCCTGGCTGCGGCGACGCATCACCCAGGCCTGGCCTTGGCGATGGCTGGTCAGTGCGCGGGCAATCAACTCCAACTGCGGGTGCCATGGCTGGCCGGTGTAGACCAGGTAGCCGCCGGGTTCCACCGCGTCAGCCAGGCCGGCCAGCGAACCGCCGACCATGGCGTTATCGGCGAACAATTCATACAGCCCGGAGACCACGGCCAGCGTCGGCTTGGGCGCCAGCGCGGCCAGGTCGGCGCGGTCGAACGCATCGCCTTTGACGAACTGCGCAATCTCCCCCAGGCCTTTCTCACGAATCAACGCGCCACCGTCGCGCACGTTGATGTCGCTGTAGTCGCGCAGCAGGATCGATTCCGGCAGCGGCGACACGCCTTGCAACGCTTCAAGGATGTAGCGGCCGTGGCCGGCGGCGATGTCGACAATGCGTACTTCACGCTGTTCATCCCGCAGCTTGGCCATGGCCAGGCGCAGCAGTTCTTCGACGTTCAGCTTGCGCTGGCGAATACCGCGCCAGCCGATGGAGTTGAGGTAATTGGTGTCGATCATCCGACCCAGCGCGCCTTTGCCGGTGGGCGTGTTGCGGTACACGTAGTCCAGGGTGCTGCCGGAGTCGAACCCGGTGTCGAAGCCCAGCTTTACGCCATCCGACAGGTTCTTGCCCAGGCCCATGCTGGCGCGGGTCATGCGCCAGTACAGGTCGCGCAGGGAGTTGCGCGGCAGTGGCGCGGCGAGGGCTTCGGACTCGGCGCAGGTGGCGCCCAGCTTGTCGGCGTCCAGCAGAGAAGCGCGGTCCAGCGGCTGGGTGAAGTTTTGCAGGATAAAGCGCCTGGCGCTGCTTACGGCCACGGCACGGTTACGTTCGCCGAGGGTGTCGTGGAAAAAGCCGGGGAGGATATGCAGCTCTTTTTTCAGGCTACCCAGGCGATCGAAAAACTGCTGCTGGGGTTTGCGGTGCACCACGAAGTCGGAGCCGGAGATCAGCAACTGGGTGGGGACCTGGATCGCCTGGGCATCGGCTACAACCCGGTCGGCGGCTTCGTACAGGCCCAGCAGCACATTCACCGAAATCGCCTTGGTGATCAGCGGGTCGCTGTCGTAGGACGCCACGCGCTCCGGATCATGGCTGAGGAACTTGGCCTTGACGTAGCTGTTGACGAAAAAGTTGCCGCGAAACTTGCGCATCAGTGCCAGGCCGGGGCGGGCGAAAGGCACGTACAGCTTGACCTTGAACGCCGGGGAGGCCAGCACCAGGGCACGGATTTTAGGGGCGTAGTCGTGGACCCAGGTGGCGGCGATCACGGCGCCGACGCTTTGGGCGATCACGGCGACATTTTCTTCCTCGATACCGTGGGTGGCGCCGACATGGTCGCAGAAGGTCTGCACGTCGCGGGCGCTGGTGGCGAAGCTGGGGCTGTCGCCGCGTGCGCCAGGCGATTGGCCGTGGCCACGGGCGTCCCAGGCAAAGAAGTCGAACTGCGGCAGGTTCAGTTCATCGACCAGGTGGGCGATGCGCCCCGAATGCTCGTGACCGCGATGGAACAGCAGGATCGCCTTGCGTGGCTCGCCGTCCGCGGGGGCGGTGGCCGGCCAGTGCCGGTAGAAAAGCTCGACGCCATCATGGGTAGCGAAGGTGTGTTCTTGCTGTTCGCGCATCGCAAAATCCTTATGCAGAAGGGGAGATGGAGTGTTCTTCTTTGAGACCCTGGCGCACCCGGTTGACCAAGGTGTAGGCGAGCAGGGCGGCGACCAGCCACATCACCGCATCGACCCAACCGGCGCCAAGCCAGCCCAGCGCCACACCCATGGCCAGTACGCCAAGGACGAACGCCCGATCACTCTTGCCCATTGGCCCGTCGTAACGCCGTGATGCGCCAATCATCGGTCCCAGCACACCCGCGTATTCGCTGAACACCGCAAGCAAGGTCACCAGCAGTACGGGCACCAGGCTGACGCCGGGGATCAGCGCAAAGGGCAGGATCAGCGCGCTGTCGGCGATCACGTCGCACAGTTCATTGAGGTAGGCACCCAGGCGCGACTGTTGGCCGAATTCCCGCGCGAGCATGCCGTCGATGGCGTTGAGGGCCATGCGCAGGATCATCCACAGCGGGATCAGTGCAAACAGCCAGAGGTGCTGGGCGAAGCCGGCGATCAGCAGGCCGACCAGCAGGGAAACGACGCCGGCCAGTACGGTGATCTGGTTGGCGGTGGTGCCGTTGTCGTAGAGGCGCTGCACGAGGGGGCGCAGCAGGTTTTGAAAACGCGGTTTGAGCTGATAGATCGAAATCATGGGAGGTGACGCTTCCTTGTCCGTGAGCCCGCGAAAAACTGGTTTGGAGTGTGCCGATTATTCGTGGCCTGTACCAGTGATGGCTTGTGTTTATGGGGGGTTAGTCACGATCTGGAAAGCACGGAAGAGCAAATGTGGGAGGGGGGCTTGCCCCGATAGCGGTCTGTCAGTTGATGCCGGTGTTGGCTGATCCATTGCCATCGGGGGCAAGCCCCTCCAACAGGGGATCTGTGGGCGGCTTGAAAACGGGTGTTTATCGAACAAAAATTTCACTATCCGTGTTATATCGTAACGAATTGTGTATGAGCGGGCGTTGAGTGGATGCAACTGGATCTAGAAGCTGAAGGCGCCTCGGTAGAAGGCCTGCCGCGTTTTCAGCAAGGGCTGTTCCATGCCCGTCGATTGAGACAAGCCGGTATCGGCCTGACCCTGCTGGCTATCAGTGGCTGGGTATTGGCGCTGTTTGTCGCGCTGTTTGCGCCGCTGTCGATCTGGCCGGTGGTGTTGATCAACTGCGCGTCGGCCCTGCTGGTGCTGGTGGCCGGCTTGCAGTCGGCATGGTGGGTGGCCGATTGGCGCGCTCAGGCGCTGGAAGGGACCAGCGTCGAGCTGATCGAGCCACCTGTTGAGCCCGCCGCCTGGCACCGCGACCTGATCAATCGATTCGGCAGCGGGCTGCTTGCCCAGATCGGCGCACCCGTGTTGTGGCTCGTCGGTTGGTCGCTGCTGGCGCTGGTCAGCGTCCTCGAGTTCTGGAACCTGGCCTTGCCTGCGGCGGCGGTTAGTCAGTCTGCCAGCATCGGCGCGGCGCTGGCGTTGGCATTGGCCTTCGGCTTGCTGGTGTTCGAGCGCCGCCTGGCTCAGGAAACCGCTGCGCAGTGGCCGGAAGCCGCGCAGTTGGTGCAGCTCAGTCGAGTCGCGATCATCTGCCTGGTGGTCAGTGCGATTTGCCTGTTGTTCGCGGGTGCCGAAGCGGTCTGGCCATTGCGCCTGGCCACGCTGATCGGGCTGTTGCCGGCGCTGGTGGCGCTGGAGTTTCTGTTACGCGGCGTACTCTCGTTGTTCAGCCCACGGCAGCCGCGCCTGGAACCGCGCCTGATGGCGCAGAGCTTTATCGCCGGGTTGCTGCGCTGGCCGCCACAACCCTTGCAGGCGCTGCAGCACGAATTGCACAACCGCTTCGGCATCGACTTGCGCCAGATCTGGGCGTTTACCTACATGCGCCGGGCGTTCCTGCCGGTATTGCTGGTGGTGTTGGCCGTAGGCTGGGCACTGACCGGCGTACACGAAGTGCCCCTGCAAGGCCGTGGGATTTATGAGCGCTTCGGCAAACCCGTGGAGGTCTTCGGCCCTGGCCTGCATGCCGGCTTGCCCTGGCCGCTGGGCCGCGTGTTGAGTGTGGAGAACGGTGTGGTGCATGAGCTGGCGACCAGCGTCAGCGAGGCTGCCATGCCGGAGCTTGCCGCCGCCGAAGGCCCTGCGCCGTTGATTGCCAACCGCTTGTGGGACGCCAGCCATGTCAATGACAAATCCCAGGTGATCGCCAGCAGCAGTGGCGACAAGCAGAGCTTCCAGATCGTCAATATGGACGTGCGCTTCGTCTACCGTATCGGCCTGACCGACCAGGCCGCGCTGGCCGCCACCTATAACAGCGCCGATGTGCCGACCCTGATCCGCAGCACTGCCAGCCGCATCCTCGTGCATGACTTCGCTTCACGCACCCTCGATGAATTGCTTGGCGAACAACGCACCCGCTTGGCCGACGAGATCGGCCACGCCGTACAAGCCGACCTGCAAACGCTCGACAGCGGGGTGGAAATCTTGGCGACCGTGGTGGAGGCGATCCACCCGCCGGCCGGTGCCGCCAATGCTTACCACGGCGTGCAAGCGGCACAGATCGGCGCCCAGGCCCTGATTTCCCGTGAGCGCGGCGCTGCCAGTGAGCAAACCAACCAGGCGTTGTTGCAAGCCAGCACCGCCCGCGACCAGGCATTGGCCATCGCCCGTGAAGTGAGTGCCGGCGCACAGGCGGCAGACCTGCGTTTTAGCGCCGAACAGAAGGCCTACGCCACGGCCGGCCGGGCCTTTGTGTTGGAACAGTACCTTGGCCAACTCAGCCAGGGCCTGGCCCACGCCAAACTGCTGATTCTGGATCATCGCCTGGGCGCCAACAGTGCGCCGACGATCGATCTGCGTTCTTTTACCTTGCCGGCCGATCCCTCGGTACCGCGTAAAGCCGTTCAATAAGGAGTCTGTCTGTTGAGCGCTCATTCTCACGATCATGGTCACCACCACGGCCACCATCATCACCATCATGGTGATGAACAACCCGCCGGCCCATTCCCTTGGCGCCGCATGGCCTGGGCCGTATTGCTGGTGCTGTTTGCGGTCGCTGCCGCCAGCCTGGTGCAGGTGCGGTCGGGCGAGGCCACGGTGATTACCCGTTTCGGCAACCCATCGAGAGTGCTGCTGGAGCCGGGCCTGGGCTGGCGCTGGCCGGCACCGTTCGAAGCGGCGATCCCGGTTGACCTGCGCTTGCGCACCACTTCCAGCGGTTTGCAGGACGTGGGCACCCGCGATGGCCTGCGCATTATCGTGCAGGCCTATGTGGCATGGCAGGTACAAGGCGATGCCGACAATGTGCAGCGCTTTATGCGTGCAGTGCAGAACCAACCGGATGAAGCGGCGCGGCAGATTCGCACCTTTGTCGGTTCGGCACTGGAAACCACGGCGGCCAGCTTCGACCTGTCCAGCCTGATCAATACGGATGCCAGCCAGGTGCGCATCGCCGAATTCGAGGCGCAGTTGCGCCAGCAGATCGATCAACAATTGCTGACCACCTATGGCGTACGCGTGGCGCAGGTGGGTATTGAGCGGCTGACCTTGCCGTCGGTGACCCTCACTGCCACCGTCGACCGCATGCGCGCCGAGCGTGAAACCATCGCCACTGAACGCACCGCCGTGGGCAAGCGTGAAGCGGCGCAGATTCGCTCCGCTGCCGAGCGCGATGCGCGGATCGTGCAGGCTGACGCCACGGTAAAAGCCGCCGATATCGAAGCCCAATCGCGGGTCGAAGCCGCGCAGATTTATGGTCGTGCCTACGCCGGCAACCCGCAGCTGTATAACTTGCTGCGCTCCCTGGATACCTTGGGCACCGTGGTCACCCCGGGTACCAAGATCATCCTGCGCACTGACGCCGCGCCATTTCGCGTCTTGGTGGACGGGCCGAAGGACGTTCAACCATGACTGAGCGTGACAGCCCGGACAGCCCCTGGATCCAGGCCGGCCGCCTGACGTTCCTGGCGCTGTACGCGGTGACTGTGTTGGCGGCGCTGGCCTGGGCATTTTCCAATGTGCGCCAGATCGACCCCCAGAACCGCGCCGTAGTCTTGCACTTCGGCGCACTGGATCGAATCCAGAACGCGGGGCTATTGCTGGCGTGGCCGCAACCCTTCGAGCACGTGGTGCTGTTGCCGGCGGCAGACCGTGTGATCGAACGCCGCGTCGAGAACCTGCTGCGCTCCGATGCGGCGGTACAGGCCGACCGCGTGGCCAGTTTCGCCACGCCGTTGAGCGATGCGCTGGCCGGCTCCGGCTACCTGCTGACCGGCGATGCCGGCGTGGTGCAGCTGGATGTGCGGGTGTTCTATAAGGTCACCGAACCCTACGCGTTTGTGTTGCAGGGCGAGCATGTACTGCCGGCCCTGGATCGCCTGGTGACCCGCAGCGCCGTGGCACTGACCGCCGCCCGTGACCTCGACACGATCCTGGTGGCGCGCCCCGAACTGATCGGTACCGACAACGGCGCCGCCGAGCGCCGTGAACGGCTGCGTGGGGACCTGGTGCAGGGCATCAATAAACGCTTGGCCGAGTTGACCGCCAGCGGCCTGGGCCTGGGTATCGAAGTGACCCGTGTCGATGTGCAATCGAGCCTGCCGAGCCCGGCGGTGAATGCGTTCAATGCGGTACTCACTGCCAGCCAGCAGGCTGACAAAGCGGTGGCCAATGCGCGTACCGACGCGGAAAAGCTCACCCAAACCGCCAACCAGCAAGCCGACCGCATGGTGCAAGTCGCCCATGCCCAGGCCAGTGAGCGCCTGGCCAATGCCCAGGCGCAAACCGCCACTGTCGCAAGCCTGGCCCAGGTCAAAGACCCCGGCCTGCTGCTGCGACTGTACCGCGAGCGCTTGCCGAAGATCCTCGGCCAGGCCGGCTCAGTGACCACGGTCGATCCCAAAGACGACTCCCGCTTGATCATCCAGGGAGCCGACCAATGAGCGCACCTATGCTGACTTCCGCCGAGCAGCGCAGCGCCGCCCGGCAATTGACCCTGGCCATGCTCGCCTTGGGTTTGCTGGTACTGGGCCTGGTGTGGCGCTGGCTGGCGCCGGACCAGCAGGGGGTGAGCCAGTTGTTGTTGGGTGTCGCTTCGCTGCTGGTGGCCGTGCCGGTGATGCGTTCGGCCTGGTACAGCCTGCGGTTTCCCAGCCTGCATGGCATCACCGACCAACTGATCGCCCTGGCCATGCTCGGCGCCTGGGCGACGGGCGATCTGCTGACCGCCGCGCTGCTGCCGATCATCATGATCTTTGGCCATGTGCTGGAAGAGCGCAGTGTGATCGGCTCCCAGGAAGCGATCCATGCCTTGGGCAAGCTGACCCGCAGCCATGCGCGCCGGGTGCAGGCTGACGGGAGCATCATTGAAGTGGACAACGGCACGCTGAACACCGGCGATATTGTCGAAGTGCGTGCGGGTGACCGGGTGCCGGCGGATGGGGTGGTGTTATCTGGCCAGGCGAGCCTGGACACGGCGCCGATCACCGGTGAGTCGGTGCCGCTGGAGGCCAGTGTCGGCATGCAGGTGTTTGGTGGGGCGATCAACCTCGACGGCTTGCTGCGCCTGCAAGTGACCCGCACCGGTAATGAATCGACCCTGGGCAAGGTCATCGCCCTGATGCAGAACGCCGAGCGTTCCAAGCCACCGATCACGCGGCTGCTGGAGCGCTATGCCGGCAGCTATATGGTGTTGGTGCTGTTGCTGGCGGCGGTCACCTGGTTTGTCACCAACGACGCCCAGGCGATGCTCGCGGTGCTGGTGGCGGCATGCCCGTGTGCGCTGGTGCTGTCGGCACCGGCCACGGCAATTGCCGGGATTGCCGTGGCGGCACGGCATGGGATTCTGATTCGCAGTTCAGCGTTCCTGGAAGAGTTGGCGGACCTGACTTCGTTGGTGGTCGACAAGACCGGCACCCTGACCTTTGGCACCCTGCGCTTGCAGTCGATCGAAACCAGCGTGCCGGACCGCCAGGGGTTGCTGAACCTTGCCGCCAGCCTCGGCTCGGCCAGCAGTCACCCGGTCAGTCGGGCGTTGGCGGGGTTGGCGACCCAGGCGCAATTGTTGGTGCTGACTGATATCCGCGAACGCCAGGGCCTGGGCGTCGTGGCACAGACCG
Source organism: Pseudomonas sp. FG86 (assembly GCF_057808775.1). Lineage (NCBI taxonomy): Bacteria > Pseudomonadati > Pseudomonadota > Gammaproteobacteria > Pseudomonadales > Pseudomonadaceae > Pseudomonas > Pseudomonas sp. FG86. The sequence continues at coordinate 29,033 of NZ_JBMDIS010000001.1, forward strand.
AGCAGGGTGAAGCCGCGTTGGGGCGCCCGGAGTTGTTCGAACAATTGGGTATTGTCACCACGACCGTGCCGAACCACGACGGCCCGATTGCCGGGCTGGCGCTGAACGGGCGATTCCTCGCCTGGTTGCTGCTGGCTGATAGCGTCAAGCCGGAAGCCCGCCAGGCCCTGCAAGAGCTGCGGGAGCTGGGCCTGGGCCGGCAATTGCTGCTCACCGGCGACCGCCAGAGCGTGGCCGACAGCCTGGCCCTGGACGTCGGCATCAGTGATGTCGAAGCCCAGGCATTGCCGGAAGACAAGCTCAATCGCGTGTTGGGGGAGATCAGCAGCGGCTTCCGGCCGATGGTGGTGGGTGATGGGATCAACGACTCCCTGGCACTCAAGGCCGGCGTGGTCGGCGTCGCCATGGGCGCGGGTGGGGCGGATATTGCACTCGCGTCGGCGGATGTGGTGTTGATCGGCAGCGACCTGCGCCGGTTGGGCACCTGTGTGCGCTTGAGTCGCCAGTGCCGCAAGACATTGCAGGTCAATGTGATCATCGGGCTGGGTTGGACGTTGGCCATCGTGGTGTTTGCCGCATTCGGTTGGCTGGGGGCCGCGGGGGCAATGATTGCGGCGGTTCTGCACAACCTCAGCACCTTGCTGGTGCTGGGTAACGCCGGGCGTTTGCTGCGTTTCCAGGAGCCGCTGTTGAAGCTCGACGAATAATTCCGAGGAATTTTTGCAGGCGGCTGTAACGCCGATAGGGGGCCTCACTCTAGTGGTGTGTCGAGACTGAGCAATCCGTTCAGACCGACTCCACTACTGATTGATGAGGACTACACAATGAACATCAAACAAGCCGTTTCCGGTGCTGCCCTGGCGATCGCTGCCGCTTCCATGTTTGCCGGTGTCGCCACTCAGGCGCAGGCCGCAGACGCGGCGGTTCATTGCTACGGCGTGACTTCCTGCAAAGGCATGAACGACTGCAAGACCGCTGAAAACGCCTGCAAAGGCCAGGCGGTGTGCAAGGGCCACGGCTTCAAGGCCATGACCAAGGCTGAGTGCGACAAGGCTGGTGGCAAGGTCGGCGAGTAAGCGCAAGCCGAGTGCACCCGCAGCGGGTATTCCGACCGCTGCGGACACCTTTCCAGGAGTCCATGATGGCCAGCTCTTTCCCCTCCCTGGGTTACGGCCTGGGTTTACGCAACGAATACTATGAACAGATCCTTGAGCAATCCCCTGCGGTGGATTGGTTCGAAGTGATCTCCGAGAATTATCTGGTGCAGGGCGGCAAAGCCTTGTACTACCTGGACGCAATCGCCGAGCGCTACCCCCTGGTGATGCACGGCGTGTCCCTGTCCATCGGTGGCCCCCATGCCCTCGATACCGATTACCTCCAGCACATCAAGCAGCTCGCCGAGCGTATCCAGCCAGCGTGGATTTCCGACCATCTGTGCTGGAGCCGCGGCAACGCGCATCAGCTGCATGACCTGCTGCCGCTGCCTTACACCGAAGAAAGCCTTTACTACGTCGCCAACCGTATCCGCCAGGTGCAAGACGTGTTGCAGCGCCCGTTGGTGCTGGAGAATGTCTCCAGCTATGTGCGTTCCAAGCTGGATGAATTCACCGAGTGGGAATTCCTCAACGCCCTGTCCCATCTGTCGGGCTGCCAGCTTTTGCTGGACGTCAACAATGTGTATGTCAGCGCCCGTAACCACGGTTTCGACGCCTGGACCTTCATTCTCAGCCTGCCGCCCGAGAGCATTCGGCAGTTGCATCTGGCCGGGCATAGGGACTACGGCGACTATGTGGTCGATACCCATGACCAGCCGGTGTGCGATCCGGTATGGGCGCTGTATCAACGGACGCTGGAGCACCTGGGGCCGGTCTCGACACTGTTGGAGCGTGACGATCATTTCCCGCCCTTCGAAGAGCTGCTGACCGAGTTGAGCAAGGCCCGCGAACTGGGCGCCACCGCGTTGGCCAGGAGGTCGCGATGCGCCTGATCGATTGGCAGATGGCCTTCGAACAGCACCTGTTATCGGACACCTCGACTGCCGACAGCGGCTTTGCCGCGACCTTGCTCGGCGGGCCCACTTTGGATGTGGACACCGGCCTGGCGATTTACCACAACGCCTATCTGGAACGGTTGCGGGATGTCATGCGGCATGACTTCGGCGCCATCTGGTATTGGTTGGGGGATGATGAGTTTGCGCGGCTGGCCGAAGCCTATGTACGTCGTTATCCCTCGGCTCATTACAGCCTGCGCTGGCTGGGTGAGCGGTTTCCCGCGTTTATCCTTGAGCACCTGGTGGCTGCACAAAGTGCGCCGCTGGCTGAGCTGGCGCGCCTGGAGTGGGCGTTTACCCTGGCCTTCGATGCGCCGCTGGGGCAGCCGTTGACCCTGGACGCCATGGCGTCGTTGCCGCCTGACGAGTGGCCTGGGCTTAAGGTTCAGTTGGCGCCGACCGTGCAACAACTGCTCTGTCGCTTCAACACGGTGGCGATCTGGCGTGCGAGCAAGGATCAATCGGAATTCCCCGGCAGCCAGGCGCTGGAGCCGGCGCAAATCTGCCTGGTATGGCGTCATCGGCAAATCTGCCATTACCGCAGCATGGACTCGGCGCAAATCTGTGCGTTGGCCGGAATGGTGACCACCGGTTGGAGTTTTTCAGAACTGTGTGCGCAGTTGCTAGTCACTTATGGAGAGGGCGCACCACTGCAAGCGGTCACGTGGCTGAAACAGTGGGTCCAGGACGGTTTGCTCGAGCGCCGAGCCCCATAGAAGGCTGCTATTAAATCGATAGCCTCCTACTTTGTCTTCGGATGGTCTACCCTCATTCCAGACGTCTGAAACAAGGGGGGACTACTCATGCTCGCGCAACTTCCACCGGCCTTACAGAATCTTCAGCTACCGCTGCGTCTTCGACTCTGGGATGGCCATGAATTCAACTTGGGCCCTGAGCCCAGTGTGACCATCGTGGTGAAGGACCCCACGGTTGTGTCCAAGCTTAGCCATCCAACGCTCGACTCACTGGGCGAGGCCTTCGTCGAGGGCAAATTGGAGCTGGAAGGCTCCATCACCGAAGTGATCCGGGTTTGTGACGAATTGAGTCACGCCTTGGTCGATGACGACGCAGGGAATCGTCCGGTGCGCTCGATCCACGACAAGGCCACTGACGCAGCGGCGATTTCCTACCATTACGACCTGTCCAACGAGTTCTACCAGCTTTGGTTGGACCAGGACATGGCCTATTCTTGCGCATATTTCGAAACCGGCAGCGAATCCATCGACCAGGCCCAACAAGACAAATTTCGCCATCTGTGCCGCAAGCTGCGGTTGCAGCCGGGGGACTATCTGCTCGACGTCGGCTGTGGTTGGGGCGGGCTGGCGCGTTATGCGGCGCGGGAGTTCGGGGCCAAGGTGTTTGGTATCACCCTGAGCAAGGCCCAACTGGCCTTGGCTAAAGAGCGGGTAAAAGCCGAGGGCCTGGAAGGTCAGGTCGACCTGCAGTTGCTCGACTACCGTGACCTGCCCCAGGACGGCCGTTTCGACAAAGTGGTCAGCGTGGGCATGTTCGAGCACGTCGGCCACGCCAACCTGGCGCAATACTGCAAGACCCTGTTTGGCGCGGTGCGTGAAGGCGGCCTGGTGATGAACCACGGCATTACCGCCAAACATACCGATGGTCGTCCCGTAGGCCGTGGCGCCGGGGATTTTATCGAGCGCTACGTATTTCCCAACGGCGAACTGCCGCACCTGGCGATGATGACCGCAGAGATCAGCGAAGCCGGTCTGGAAGTGGTTGATGTGGAAAGCCTGCGCCTGCACTACGCCCGCACCCTGGACCATTGGAGCGAACGCCTGGAGGATAACCTGGAAGCGGCGGCGAAGATGGTGCCGGAGCAAGCGTTGCGTATTTGGCGGTTGTACCTGGCGGGGTGCGCGTATGCGTTTGCACGGGGCTGGATCAACTTGCACCAGATCCTGGCGGTGAAACCTCACGCGGATGGCAGCCATGAACTGCCGTGGACGCGGGAAGATATCTACCGCTGATCACGATGACGAAAGCACTAAAGAACTAAAGGTGGGAGGGGCGGTGCCCCTCCCACCTTTTTTCTACTGCGTTGGCTGTTAGAGAATCGGTGAGATCAAGCGCGCGATCCGCATGCCCAGGTGTTGCAGGCGGCGGGTTTCGCGGCTTTCCTCTTGGCTGACTTCATGCGCCAGGGCAAAGTCGTCCAGCAACATGTGCTCCACTTCCTTGGCGAAGGCTTCGTCGACGGTCAGTAACATCACTTCGAAATTCAGCCGGAAGGAACGGTTGTCCATATTCGCACTGCCGATGGCGCTGATTTCGCTGTCCACCAACACCACCTTCTGATGCAGAAAACCTGGCGTATAGCGGAATACCCGCACCCCGGCGCGTACGGCTTCGATGGCGTAGAGGCTGGACGCGGCATACACGATTCGGTGGTCGGGCCTGGATGGCAGCAGCAGGCGTACGTCCACCCCGCGCAGGACCGCCAGGCGCAGGGCGGCAAACACCGCTTCGTCGGGAATGAAATACGGGCTGGTGATCCACACACGCTCGGTCGCCGCGTGGATGGCCTCGACAAAAAACAGCGAGCAGGTTTCATACGGGTCTGCCGGGCCGCTGGCGAGCAATTGGCAGAGCACACCGTCGTCGGGGTAGGTGTCCGGCAGGATCAACGGCGGCAGTTCTCGTGCGGCCCAGAACCAGTCTTCAGCGAACGACTCCTGCAGGCAGGCCACCACCGGGCCGGTGACTTGCACATGGGTATCGCGCCACGGAGCCAGCGGCGGTTTTTTGCCCAGGTATTCGTCACCGACGTTGTGCCCACCAACAAAGCCGGTGATGCCATCCACCACTACGATCTTGCGGTGGTTGCGGAAGTTGACCTGGAAGCGATTGAGCCAGCCGCTACGGGTGGCGAACGCCTTGACCTGCACCCCGGCGTCGCGTAGCGATTGCACGTAGCGATGGGGCAGGGCATGGCTGCCGATTCGGTCATAGAGCACGTAGATGCCTACGCCTTGCGCGACCTTTTCCTTCAATAAGGCGTGCAGTTGGCGGCCGAGTTCATCGTCATGAATGATGAAGAACTGAAACAGCACGGCAGTATTGGCGTTGCGAATGGCGTCGAAGATCGCACTGAAGGTGGCGTCGCCATTAATCAGCAAACGCACTTCATTGTTTGCCAGGCATGGCATGCGCCCCAGCTTGGGCATGGCGCGCAGGGAGGCGTAGGCGCTGGAGTTGCGCGCGGCCAAGGCTTCCTCGACCCACGGGCGCCAGTTCAGTTCGGTGATAGCAGTGTGCATTTCCTGGTTGGCCTGGCGCCGCGCCTGGATGTAGGCGTCGAAGGTGCTGCGGCCGAAAATCAGGTAGGGGATCAGGGTCAGGTAGGGCATGAACATCAGCGACAAGGCCCAGGCGATCGAGCCTTGGGCGGTCCTGACGGTCAGCACCGCATGGATCGCGGCGAGGGTCCCGAGAAAGTGCAGCGTGGCGATGAAGTAGGCGAGCAGGTGCGGGCCAAAAAAATCCATGGACGACATGACTCCAGACAATCCAATGCGTAACAGACCATGTTCGGCCACGAATGTCGCTATTTTATTTGTCGTGCAACACTGGCACGTTTACGGCGTCTAACGCCAACAATTGCCCAGGAGTTACCCGATGAATGCTCGTCTGCTTGGTTTGGCCATGGTTGTTGGTTTGTCGTTGCCGGTGGCAGCGCAGGCGCAGATGCTGGCGCCGGGCTTGTGGGAATTGACCACCAGCAATATGAAAGTCGATAACCAGGACCTGCCGGACCTGTCGCTGATACTGGGTCAGCTCAAGCAACAGATGACCCCCGAACAGCGCGCCATGTTGGAAAAGCAGGGCGTCACCATGGCCGGCAAAGGCGTGCAGGTGTGCCTCACGCCCGCCCAGGTTGCCTCTGACACGATCCCCCTGACCGACCCGCAATCGGGCTGCAAACAGGAAGTCACCGACAAGACCGGTAACCAGTGGAAATTCCGTTTCAGTTGCCCCAAAGCCCAGGGCACGGGGGTTGCCACCTTCCAGAGCCAGAAGGAATTCACCACCACCGTCAACGGCACCTTCAATGCCACTGGCATTCAACAGAAGGGTAGCCTGGACAGCCATGCCCAGTGGCTGGGCAGCAATTGCGGTACGGTCAAGCCTCGCGCTTAACGCAGGAACTGCAACGGTAAACCCTGGCAACTGTCGACCACCTTGCCGTTGTGCCAGGCCAGGTGGCCGGAGACCAGCGTGGTGCTGACGCTGTGGCGGAAGCTGCGCTCGGCGAAGGGTGTCCAGCCGCAGCGAGCCAGGATCGGCTGGCTGCTGACGGGCTTGCCCGCCGGCTCTGGTTTGATCAGCACCAGGTCGGCCCAATAGCCTTCGCGTAGATAACCCCGATCCGGGATGGCGAACAGGTCGGCGACCCGATGGCTGGTCTTCGCCACCAGGGTGGTCAAGGGCAGCAGCCCGTCGGCCACCAACTCCAGCAGCGCCGGCAACGCATGTTGCACCAGCGGCAAGCCCGATGGCGCTTCACAATACCCCAGCTGTTTTTGCGCCCAGGTATGCGGCGCATGGTCAGTGCCAATCACATCCAGACGATGACTGAGCAAGGCTTGGCGCAGGGCGTCGCGGTCGGCGTGGGTCTTGATCGCCGGGTTGCATTTGATCTGATGGCCCAGGCGGTGATAGTCGCGGTCGTCGAACAGCAGGTGGTGCACGCAGACTTCAGCGGTAATACGTTTTTGCGCCAGGGGTTTGTCCTCGAACAAGGCCAATTCGCGTGCGCTGGTCAGGTGCAGCACATGCAGGCGTGTGCCGTGGTGCCTGGCCAACTCCACGGCCAAAGAGGAGGAGCGATAACAGGCCTCGGCGTCCCGGATCAGCGAGTGGGCGACGGCGGGGATCTTGTCCCCGAAACGCTCGCGCAGGCGCCGCTCGTTGGCCAGGATGCTCGGCGTGTGTTCGCAGTGGGCCAGCAGGATGGTCGGCACTTCTGCAAACAGCCGCTCCAGAATCCGGGGGTCGTCTACCAACATATTGCCGGTGGAGGCCCCCATGAACACTTTGACCCCAGCCACTTCGCGGGGATCGAGCGCGGCGACGATGTCGAGATTGTCGTTGCTGACGCCAAAGTGAAAACCGTAGTTGGCGACTGAATGCAGGCCGGCGCGGCGCTTTTTTTCGGCCAGGGCTTGCAGGGTCAGCGTGGCCGGCTGGGTGTTGGGCATGTCCATGAAACTGGTGATGCCACCGGCTACAGCCGCCCGGGATTCGCTGTAGAGACTGCCTTTGTCGGGTGCGCCAGGGTCGCGAAAGTGCACCTGGTCATCGATCATCCCTGGCAGCAGCCATTGGCCCTCTGCGTCGATCGCCAGGGGCGCATTACAGTCCTCGATACTGCTGGCGATTTTCTCGATGCGGCCGTTGGCGACCAGTACATCAGCGTCAAATACCTGGCCTTCGTTGACCAGGCGGGCGTTACGGATCAGCAGGCGGCTCATGGTTCAGAACTCGTTTTGCAGGGCTTTGTAACCGCGGACCAAGTCGACGTTGGTGCGTGCCACGTCTTCGGAAAACTCCGAGGCGCTGACACTGACCGGCGGGAACTGCGAAAGGTCAGTGTTCGGCCCGATGCGGGTAGTGGAGGGCACGTAGAACGCGGTGGGCAAGTCGCGGCCGTCGACCACCGAGTTATGACGCACCACGCAGCCGTCGCCGACGGTGCAGTTGAACAGCACGCTGTTGAAGCCGATGAAGACACGGTCGCCGACGCTGCAGGGGCCATGGACGATGGAGCGGTGGGCGATGGAGGTGAACTCGCCGACGGTCACCGCCGCGCCCGATTTGGAGTGGATCACCACGCCGTCCTGGATATTGGAGTTGGCGCCGATGGTGATAGGGTCCATGGCGCCGCTGGCGTTGACTTCATCGGCGCGGATTACGGCGTAGGGGCCGACGAAGACGTTCTCGCCAATGATGACCTTGCCGCAGATGATCGCCGTCTTGTCGACGTAGGCCGATTCGGCGATCACCGGCAGATCACCGGAAGGGTTCTTGCGAATCATGGCTTACCCAACGCGGCGCATAAGGTATTGAGGTTGTATTCGAACAGCCCGGTAAAGGTGCTGGCCGGGCCTTCTGCTGCAAGAGCGTCGGAGTAAAGCGTGCCGCCGATCTGCGCGCCGCTTTCGTCGGCGATCTGCTTGAGCAGGCGTGAGTCCTTGATGTTTTCCATGAACACGGCTTTGACCTTGTCTTTACGGATCTGGGTGATCAGCGCAGCGACTTCGGCGGCCGAAGGCTCACGTTCGGTGGACAGGCCCTGAGGCGCCAGGAACTGGATGCCATAGGCCTGGCCCAGGTAGCCGAAGGCGTCATGAGAGGTCACGATGCGACGGTTGCCCGGTGGCAGTGCGCCGAATTTGGTCTTGGCTTCGGCGAGCAGGCGGTAGATTTCTTTCAGGTAGGCTTGGCTGTTGTGCAGGTAGTCGGCCTTGTTGGCCGGGTCAGCGGCCACCAGCGCCTTGGTGATGTTGTTCACGTAGATTTCGGCGTTGGCCAGGTTGTGCCAGGCGTGCGGATCGGGGATGGTTTCGCCGTCCTCCTCCATGGTGTGGGAGATCACACCTTTGCTGGCGGTGACCACTGTGGCCTTGGTTTCGGTGCTGGTGACCAGGCGGTCCAGCCAGGGTTCAAAACCGAGGCCGTTCTTGATGATCAGCCTGGCCTTGAGCAACGCCTTGGCGTCGTCCGGGGTGGGCTCGTAGGTATGGGCGTCCGCGTCGGGGCCGACCATATTGCTGATCTGGATGTGATCACCACCAATCTGGTGGGTGATGTCATCGAGGATACTGAAGCTGGTAACCACTTGGAGTTTGTCGGCGGCCTGGGCCGTCGATAACGACAGGACGAGACTGAACAGCACGAGTAAAGCGCGCATCGGGAGACACCTCATTGGGATGACAGCAAGGGGGGGCGGCGCAGCAAGCCGTGCACCGGACCGAAGACCACGGACAGCAGGTACCCGCCGCCAGCCACCAGCACAATCGCCGGGCCGCTGGGCAGTGAGTAGTAGAACGACAGCAACAAACCCAGCCATACCGACAGGCATCCCAGCACCGCCGATATCGCGATCAACACCGGCAGGCGCCGGCTCCAGAACCGTGACGCGATGGCCGGTAACATCATCAAGCCCACTACCATCAACGCGCCGATGGCCTGGAAACCGATGACCAGGTTCAACACCACCAGGGTCAGGAACAAACCGTGGGCCAGCGGGCCCAGGCGGCTGACGGTTTGCAGGAACAGCGGGTCGAGGGTATCCAGCAGCAGCGGCTTGTAGATCAGCGCCATGGCCACCAGGCTGAACCCGGAGACCCAGAGCATGCCGGTCAGGGTGGCCTCGTCGACGGCCAGCGCTGAGCCGAACAGCAGATGCAGCAGGTCCAGGCGTTTGCCGGCAATGCCCAGGATCAGCACGCCGGCGGCCAGTGAAATGGGGTAGATAGCCGCGAGGCTGGCGTCTTCACGCAGGCCGGTGCGGCGAGTGATCCAGGCTGCCAGCCCGGCCATGCCCAGGCCGGCACCCAGGCCACCGACGGTCAGCGCGGGCAGGCTGAGCCCGGCGAACCAGAAGCCCAGGGCTGCACCGGGCAGGATGCCGTGGGCGACGGCGTCACCAATCAGGCTCATGCGCCGCAGGATCAGGAACACGCCCAGCGGCGCGGTGCTGCAGGCGAGGACCAGGCCTCCGATCAGGGCGCGACGCATGAAGACGAAGTCAGCAAAGGGCATCCACAGATGGGAGGCGAAGTGCATCAGGCCACCTGCATGCGAGGGTGTGGACGGATCAGTTCTTGACTGGGGCCGACGACGCAGCCGGTGCTTTTGATCTGCACCACTTGCTGGGTATGTTCACGCACGGCGGCCAGGTCATGGCACACCACTACCAGCGTGCGACCTTGGGCATGCCAGGCGTGGATATGTTTCCAGCACAAGGCCTGGCCATCTTCATCGAGGGCGGCGTGGGGTTCGTCGAGCAACAGCACCGACGCCTCGGCCAGGCTCATGCGGGCGAGCAGGGCACGTTGCAGTTCGCCGCCAGACAAGGCCATCAACGGGCGATGTTCCAGGCCACTGAGGCACCAATCCTCCAGCACCGCTTGCAGGCGTTGGCTGCGTTGTTGCGGGGTGAGTTGGGTGCCCCAAAAGCCGGCGGCCACCAACTCTTGCAGGCTGATGGGGAACTGGCGGTCGAGGTGCTGCTGCTGGGGCAGGAACGACAGGCCGCCTCGCCGTGGCACATTCACGGTGACTTTGCCCGCCAATGGCTTTTGCAGCCCGGCGATAACCTTCAGCAGGCTGCTTTTGCCGGTGCCGTTGGCGCCGATCACACCGGTGAGGCTGCCTTTTTCCAGGGTGAAATCCACGGCGGGGGTCAGCGGTTGCCCAGGGGCACCCCAGCGTAAAGCGGTACAGGTGATCATGCAGAGGGTCTCGTCCAGCGGCTTTCAGCCACGGCATCGTGCGCGTGCAGGCTTTCGGCGTGGATCACTTTGAGGTGGAAGGCTTTGACGGCATCCGAGCGTTTCAAGGCGAGGTTCAGGCGGCGGGCGGCGTCTTCGCAGAACATCAGGTTCTGCCCATTGGCCAGGGCGAAGGCTTGTTCGTCTGCACGCTTTACGGCGGTTTGCACGGCAGTGCCAAGGGCGGCTTCTGCGTCGTTGATCAACTCGGTCAGCGCCAGATGCTCGCCTTGCAGGTGGACGCGCAGCTGTGCGCTGCTGCGCTGGCTGTGGGGCGTGGCCACAATGCCATTGGCGCTGCCGAGCCAGGTCAGCACGTCTTCATGTCGCAACGGTGTGTTGGCGAAGTCATCGACAAATTGCTGCTGAATCAACTGCCTGGCGAGGGCAGCAGAGCAGGGGCAGGTTGAGGAATAAGTAACGTCAATTTTTAGTTCCACGTGGAACATCTGGTTTTCCAGGTGCGCCTCGATGCTCACCGGGTAGGCCTTCCAGCCGGCCAGTGGGCTGACCAGGGCCGGACGATTCAGGAGCAAATCGGTATGGATACGCAGGTAGGCGTTCTTAGATAAACCTTCATGACTGGCAAGAAAATGCTGCAGTACATTACGCAGAAGTGTCGGCGTCAGGGGCTGTTGGCCGAGCATTTCCAGCGCCAGGTACAGGCGTGACATATGAATGCCACGGGCGGTGCCGTCGTCGAGGCTGACGCCGGCATCGGCTTTGGCCGTCAGACGCTGGCCATCGATCAAGATGGGCAGGGCGATGCCGCACATGCCGACCCAGTCGAGGGGCAAGGCTTGGCGTGATGCTTGCGCGGCGATATCCGGCAGAGTCAGCGCATTCATAAGCAGGTCCATCGTTGGAAATAAAAAGACATGTTATATTATAACTATTGAGTCGACGATGAATTTTCTGCTCCAGCCTTTGTTCAGTCATGTCGAGCAGGGACGCTCCTTTATTTGCGGTATATGTCATGCACAGACGTCAGCTCCTCAACCTGCTCCTGGTCAGCCCGCTGTTCACCTTGCCGTTCGCCGCATCGGCCACGCAGATTCGCAATGCCCGCCTGTGGCGCTCGGACGACAAACTGCGGCTGGTGTTCGACCTGAGCGGCCCGGTGCAGTACAAGACTTTCTCCCTGGCTGCACCCGAACGGGTGATCATCGACCTGAGCGGTGCCGGCCTCAGTGGTGACTTTTCTCAACTGGCCTTGAAAAACAGTGGGATCACCTCGATTCGCTCGGGGCATTTCGGCAAAGGCGATACGCGGATCGTGCTCGACCTGGCTGCGCCGATGCAGCTCAACAGTTTTCTACTACCGCCTCAGGATGGCCAAGGTCATCGCCTGGTACTGGACCTGACCAGCGCCACCCACGCGCCACGCCAGATCGCCGCTGAACCGGCGCCCTTGGTCGCTCCGATCGACAAGGCGCATCCCAAGCGCGACATCATTGTGGTAGTCGACCCGGGCCACGGCGGCAAGGACCCCGGCGCGGTCGGCTCCAAGGGCCAGCGCGAAAAAGACGTGGTGTTGTCGATCGCGCAATTGCTGGCCAAGCGCTTGAAACGCGAGAGGGGCTTTGACGTGAAACTGGTGCGCAACGACGACTTCTTCGTGCCGCTGCGCAAGCGCGTGGAGATTGCCCACAAGTACAACGCCGACATGTTTATCTCGGTACACGCAGATGCGGCACCGCGGATCACCGCCTCGGGGGCGTCGGTGTATGCCTTGTCCGAAGGGGGGGCTACCTCGGCCACTGCGCGGTTCATGGCACAACGGGAAAACGGCGCCGATCTGCTGGGCGCCACCAGTCTGCTGAACCTCAAGGACAAGGACCCGATGCTGGCCGGGGTGATTCTCGATATGTCGATGAACGCCACCATCGCCTCCAGCCTGCAATTGGGCAGCTCGATCCTCGGCAGCCTGGAGGGCATCACCTCGTTGCATCAGAAACGCGTGGAACAGGCCGGGTTTGCGGTGCTCAAGTCACCGGATGTGCCGTCGATCCTGGTGGAAACCGGGTTTATCTCCAATGCGCGGGACAGTGCGCGCCTGGTCACCGCGCGTCATCAACAGGCGGTAGCCGATGGCTTGTTCGAAGGGTTGAAAAAATACTTCCAGAAGAACCCGCCGATGAACAGCTACGTGGCCTGGCTGCAGGAGCAGAAAAACGGCCAGGTCTAACAGCCGGTTATCCGGCTGCAGGTGAACTTGGCGCTGGCGCCACCGGAACTGGAAAACCGGTTGAGGGTGGTCCAGCCCACGCGCCGTGTGTAGCCGACCCACGCTTCACCGTCCGACGCCAACCCGGTAAAGAACGTCAGTTGCCCATAGCGGCTATTGGTCTGGGCCCAATAGCGTTTGCCGATGACTTCGAAACCGCGCAAATACGTGGTACTGCCGGCCGTCGCCACGCTGTAGGCATTGCCTTGCGAGTCCACACACGCCAGCAGGTTGGCGCTGCGCGTGCAGTTGGCCAACAGGCTCGGTACTTGGGCGCAGGCAGATCCTGCTGCTGCCAATAACAGGCCGCACACCAGGTATTTCATAGGGGGTCTCGGGGCAGGAAGATGATCAAGCATTGCGCCCTTCGTCGTGACGAGCAAGGGGGATTGGCTTATTTGTGTTGTTATAATATAACATAAAAGAACAGCCTGACCCGTGAACCGTTCCCATGACCGAACAAGACCTCCTGGCCCAACCGCCCGCCGACTACATGAACGAAGCCCAGCAAGGCTTCTTCCGCACGCTGCTCCTGGCCCAGCGCAACGAGCTGCAAGCTCGAATCGACGCTGAGTTCCTGGTGCTGCGCGAACAGGAACCCAACAGCGACCCTGCCGATGTGGGCAGCGCCGAAGAACAGCGCCAATGGCAACTGCGCCTGCTGGAGCGGGAAAAGAAGCTGTTGGACAAGATCGATGACGCCCTGGAACGGCTGGCCCGCGGCGAATACGGCTGGTGCCGCGAAACGGGCGAACCCATTGGCCTGCAACGCCTGTTGCTACGCCCCACCGCCACCCTGTGTATCGAAGCCAAAGAACGCGAAGAGCTGCGCGAACGCCATAAACGGGCGATTTGACCGGCCAACCCTGATGAGGACTACCTGATGCCCAATCGTCTCCCAGTTACCGTGTTGTCCGGCTTTCTCGGCGCCGGTAAAAGCACGCTGCTCAACTATGTCCTGCGCAACCGCGACAACCTGCGGGTTGCGGTGATCGTCAACGACATGAGCGAAATCAACATTGATGGCAGCGAGGTTCAGCGCGACGTCACCCTTAATCGTTCCGAAGAAAAACTGGTGGAAATGAGCAACGGCTGCATCTGCTGCACCTTGCGCGAAGACTTGCTGGAAGAAGTCGGAAAACTCGCCAAAGAAGGGCGGTTTGATTACCTGTTGATCGAGTCCACCGGCATCTCCGAACCCTTGCCCGTGGCCGAAACGTTTACCTTCCGTGATGAAAACGAACAAAGCCTGGCCGATATCGCGCGCCTGGACACGATGGTCACCGTGGTTGACGGCATGAACTTCCTGCTCGACTACCAGACCGCCGAAAGCCTCGCTTCTCGTGGCGAAACCCTGGGAGAAGAAGACGAACGCTCCATCACCGACTTGCTGATCGAGCAGATCGAGTTCGCCGACGTCATTTTGATCAGCAAGATCGACCTGATCAGCAGCCACGAACGTGAGGAACTGATGGCCATCCTCGAACGCCTGAATGCCCAGGCGGAAATCATCCCGATGGTCATGGGCGAAGTGCCGCTGAACAAGATCCTCAACACCGGCCGCTTTGACTTTGAACGCGCCGCCCAGGCCCCAGGCTGGTTGCAGGAATTGCGCGGCGAACACGTACCGGAAACCGAAGAATATGGCATCGCATCCACTGTCTATCGCGCCCGCCGACCTTTTCATCCGCAACGCTTCTTCAACTTTATCGATCGCCCGTGGGTGAACGGCAAGTTGCTGCGCTCCAAGGGGTTTTTCTGGCTGGCCAGCAAGCACCAGGACGCTGGCAGTTGGTCACAGGCGGGTGGCCTGATGCGCCATGGCTTTGCTGGACGCTGGTGGCGCTTTGTGCCGAAAAGCCAGTGGCCGCAGGATGAAGAAAGCGTCGCCGCGATCATGGGCAACTGGCAACTGAGCACGGGCGACTGCCGCCAGGAACTGGTGTTTATCGGGCAGAACATCGACTTCGCACAGATGCGTGCCGAGTTGGACGCTTGTTTGCTCACCGACGAAGAAATGGCCCTGGGCGTCGACGCCTGGCGCTTACTGGCCGATCCTTTCGGCCCTTGGTATGAAGAGGCGGCCGCCTGATGCTGGCGCCGGTCATGTCCCTGCGCCCCGTGATTCGCCAGACCCGCGGTGAAACCCCGCTGGCGCTGTCCGATATCCTTGAGGATGGCGTGAACCTGGCGCTGTGGCAGCGCCAATTACCCCTGCATATCGCCGACTTCGGCGCCTTGCTGGTGGCGCTCAATGAGCCGTTGGCTGAATCGCTGGTGATCGAGCTGGACAGCGAAGGCGCCGAGCCAAATCTGCACGGCCTGGCGTCCAGTTGCCGCGATCTTGAGGGTTATGAGGGCTTTATCGCCGATGTGTCGTGGCTGATCAGCGCCTTTGCCTGCCTGCTGGGCGCCAGGCGCATCGGCGTGCGCCTGCGGTTGTTGGACAAGGCCATGTGCCCGCGTTTTCATGTTGATCATGTGCCTGTGCGGCTGATCACCACCTATGCCGGCATCGGCAGCCAGTGGTTGCGCGAGGGGGTGATGGACCGTCGCACGTTGGGCCAGTCGGATGCTGAACCCACTGACCGCATCGAGCAAATCCTCTGCGGTGAGGTGGCTCTACTCAAGGGTACGAAATGGCATGGCAACGAGGGTCATGGCCTGATTCACCGCTCGCCGGCCTTGAAGGCGGATGAGCGACGCTTGATCCTGACGCTGGATTGGCTGGCATAACCGCGTAGGATCAAGCTCTCTACACGGTCAAAATGATGCCTCTTATGCTGCAGAACATTCCCACCCACGTGATTGCCGGGCCCCTGGGTGCCGGCAAGACCAGCCTGATCCAGCACCTGCTCGCTCAACGTCCGGCCAACGAGCGCTGGGCGGTGTTGATCAACGAGTTCGGGCAGATTGGCCTGGACGCCGCGCTGCTGACTCAGGATGACGATGGCATTGCCTTGGGCGAAGTTGCCGGTGGCTGCCTGTGCTGTGTGAATGGCGCCCCGTTCCAGGTGGGCCTTGGCCGTCTGCTGCGTAAGGCCAAGCCTGACCGTGTCTTTATCGAGCCTTCGGGCCTGGGCCACCCGGCGCAATTGCTCAAGCAACTGCGGGACCCGCCGTGGCAGGACGTGCTGGCGGTTCAACCCTGCGTCCTGGTACTGGATGCCCAAGCCCTGGCGGCGGGCAAGCCCTTGCCACCTGCGCAGCTGGAAGCGCTGGCCAGTGCCGGGCTGTTGGTCTTGAACAAAGATGAGGCGCTGGACACCGCACAGCGTCAGGCCATCGAACGGCAGTTACCCGATTGCCCGGTGTATTGGACCCGCCAGGCGCAATTGCCGCTGAACCGCTTACCAGGCTCAAGCGCACGGGCCGGCGCCACTGTGGATAACTTCACGGTGCCCAAAGGCCTCGCACAAATACCGGCCATCTGGAGCGACCCCCTGCTGCCGATCTGCCTGAGCCAGGCTCAGGACGGTGGCTGGAGCATCGGCTGGCGCTGGCACCCGAGCCAGCAATTCGACCCGCAGCGCCTGCATCAGTGGCTGACCGGTCTCGGCTGGCGCCGCGCCAAACTGGTTATCCACAGTGGCGAGGGCTGGCTATCCGCCAACGCTGTGGATAACAGCCCGATTGCCTGGCAACCCAGCGAATGGCGGCGCGACTCACGCATCGAATTGATCTTCAGCGAACCCCAGGACGTGGCCCTGCTACAGCGTTCGCTGGCCGCCTGCCGTCAGTGACGATGCTTGGTGGCGTGGTCCTGGCGCCATTGGCTCAGCTCGATGACCTCGGCGCTGGGCAGTGGCGTCTTGATCTCGAAGGGGTAGGGCGCCAGTTCGATTTGTGCGCTGTGGGCGCCGAACTGGGTGATGGTTCCCGGATGGCGGGTTTCCCCGGTCACCGTGAATTCAAAGTTGTAGACCCGCGCCAGGCGCCGGCGGCCGTTGGCATCTTTCACAAAGCCGATGCGCTTGAGTGCCACGGCGCCATCCAACAGCTCGATGTCGAGTTTGGCGCAATGCTGCTTGACCCGCTCCAACGCCCGCTCGCGCAGGCCGTGGTTGTGCCAGACCCAGGCGGCACCGGTCGCCAGCAGCATCAACACGAAGATGTTTCCCAAGGTCAGCATGCGAAAAACTCCAACAAAGTGAGAGCAGCTTAACTGTGTCGCCGGTCTGTCGTATAGGCTGCGTTTAGTCGCATACTGCGCGGCCAGAATTTAAACGGCTTTACGGAAATCTCCTGCATGAAACGCACACCTCATCTGCTTGCGATCCAGTCTCATGTGGTCTTTGGCCACGCCGGAAACAGCGCCGCCGTGTTTCCCATGCAGCGCGTCGGGGTGAACGTCTGGCCGCTGAACACGGTGCAGTTCTCCAACCACACCCAGTATGGACAGTGGGCAGGGGAAGTGTTGGCGCCGCAGCAGATTCCGGCGTTGGTGGAAGGCATTGCGGCCATTGGTGAGTTGGGCAACTGCGACGCTATCTTGTCCGGTTACCTGGGCAGTGCCGATCAGGGCCGCGCCATTCTCACCGGTGTGGCGCGGATCAAAGCGATCAACCCGAAGGCCCTGTACCTGTGCGACCCGGTCATGGGGCACCCGGAAAAAGGCTGCATCGTGCCGCAGGAGGTCAGCGATTTCCTGCTGGAGGAGGCCGCCGCCATGGCCGACTTCCTCTGCCCAAACCAACTGGAGCTGGACAGCTTTGCCGGTCGTAAGCCGCAGTCGCTGTTCGACTGCCTGGGCATGGCCAAGGCGTTGCTGGCCCGGGGGCCGAAGGCGGTGCTGGTCAAGCACTTGGATTATCCGGGCAAGCTGCCGGATGGCTTCGAAATGCTGTTGGTTACTGCCGACGGCAGCTGGCACCTGCGCCGCCCGCTGTTGGCGTTCCCCCGCCAGCCAGTGGGCGTGGGCGACCTGACCTCGGGGCTGTTCCTGGCGCGGGTGCTGCTGGGCGATAGCCTGCTGGCCGCCTTCGAATTCACCGCCGCGGCGGTGCATGAAGTGCTGCTGGAAACCCAGGCCTGTGCCAGTTACGAGTTGGAATTGGTGCGAGCCCAGGATCGTATTGCTCATCCGCGCGTGCGCTTCGAAGCGACGCCGATCGGCCTGTAAATACGCAGAACCCCATGTGGGAGGGAGCAAGTCCCTCCTACATTTTGATTGGGTTTACCGCTTGGGGTTTATAGCGCGTCGGCTTTTATTTCCTGGTAACGCTTTTCCAGCTCCTGGCGAATCTGCCGGCGTTGCTGGGCCTGCACGAACCGGCGTTTGTCCTCACTGTTATGCGGTTGCAGCGGCGGCACGGCGGCGGGTTTGCGCTGATCGTCCACGGCTACCATGGTGAAGAAGCAACTGTTGGTATGGCGCACCGAGCGTTCGCGGATGTTCTCGGTCACCACCTTGATGCCCACTTCCATCGACGTATTGCCGGTGTAGTTGACTGACGCGAGGAAGGTCACCAGCTCGCCGACATGGATCGGTTCGCGAAAAATCACCTGGTCTACCGACAACGTCACCACATAGCGGCCGGCGTAACGGCTGGCGCAGGCGTAGGCCACTTCGTCGAGGTACTTGAGCAGGGTGCCCCCGTGGACATTGCCAGAGAAGTTGGCCATATCAGGGGTCATCAATACCGTCATCGACAGTTGGGCGTTTCCGGGTTCCATAGCACACTCACGGTTGTAGGCATTGGTTGGGGAGGCACCTCTTCGGGTGCTGGAATCTTTGCAGCGCCATCCCTAACGGGACGCCGGTGGGCGCCTTGCCGTCACGCCTGCACCGATCTGTTTCCATATATTGCACCGGCTTTCCGGCGGAAGTCGCGGTGTTAACCTTCAAAAGCCCATATCAGGGCATTTCTTACGATCAAGGCAGACTTTTCCTTCCGCACTTTGCGACCGTTCAAAGGTGCGGGCGGAAGTGGGAAAAGCGCCAGCACGCTCAAGGAGGCCCTCGCCATGCACGCCATCAGCTTTATCCAGGACCTGGCCGTGATCATGTTGGTGGCCGGGGTTGTCACCATCCTGTTTCACCGTCTCAAACAACCTGTGGTGCTGGGGTACATCGTCGCCGGGTTCATCATCGGGCCCCACACCCCGCCATTTGGCCTGATCCACGACGAAGACACCATCAAGACCCTCGCCGAGCTGGGGGTGATCTTCCTGATGTTCTGCCTGGGCCTGGAGTTCAGCCTGCACAAGTTGTTCAAGGTGGGCGCCACGGCGTTTATTGCCGCCTTCCTTGAAATCATCCTGATGATCTGGATCGGCTACGAGATTGGCCGCTGGTTCGATTGGAGCACGATGGACTCGCTGTTCCTCGGCGCGATCCTGGCGATCTCCTCGACCACCATCATCGTCAAGGCACTCAATGACCTGAAGATGAAAAACCAGCGCTTCGCCCAGCTGATTTTCGGCGTGCTGATCGTGGAAGACATCCTCGGCATCGGCATCATCGCTTTGCTGTCGAGTATCGCTGTCAGTGGCACGGTCAGCTCGGGCGAAGTGTTTTCCACGGTCGGCAAGCTCTCGCTGTTCATGATCGTCGCGTTGGTCATCGGCATTTTGCTGGTGCCGCGCTTGTTGGCCTATGTGGCCAAGTTCGACAGCAACGAGATGCTGCTGATCACTGTATTGGGCCTGTGCTTCGGTTTTTGCCTGCTGGTGGTCAAGCTGGAATACAGCATGGTGCTGGGGGCGTTCCTGATCGGCGCGATCATGGCTGAGTCCCGCGAGTTGATTAAGATCGAGCGCTTGATCGAGCCGGTTCGCGACATGTTCAGCGCGATCTTCTTCGTGGCGATTGGCTTGATGATCGACCCGCAGATCCTGTTGCAATACGCCTGGCCGATTGCAGTGATCACCGTCGCCGTGGTGTTGGGCAAGATGCTGTCCTGTGGGATCGGCGCGTTTATCGCTGGCAACGATGGCCGCACTTCGTTGCGGGTTGGCATGGGGCTGTCACAGATTGGCGAGTTTTCCTTCATCATCGCCGCGCTGGGGATGACGTTACAGGTGACCAGCGACTTCCTGTATCCGGTGGCGGTGGCCGTTTCGGCGATCACCACGCTGCTCACGCCGTACCTGATTCGCGGTGCCGACCCATTGTCGTTGAAGATCGCGGCAGTGATGCCCAAGCGTATGAGCCGAGTGTTCGGGTTGTATGGTGAATGGTTGCGCAGCATTCAGCCTCAGGGTGAAGGCGCGATGCTGGTGTCGATGATCCGCAAGATCATCCTGCAAGTGGGGGTGAACCTGGCGCTGGTGGTGTCGATCTTTTTTGCAGGCAGCTACTTCGCGGTGCGTATTGGCGCGTCTCTGGAAGGTTGGATCAGTGATCCAAGCTGGCAGAAGGCATTGATCTGGGGCGGGGCATTATTGTTGTCGCTGCCGTTCCTGATTGCGGCGTACCGCAAGCTCAAGGCATTGTCGATGTTGCTGGCAGAGATGAGCGTCAAGCCGGAGATGGCCGGACGGCATACCCAGCGCGTGCGTCGAGTGATCGCCGAGCTGATCCCGATCCTGTCGCTGCTGGTGATTTTCCTGCTATTGGCCGCCTTGTCGGCGAGTATTCTGCCGACCAACAAGCTGCTGGTACTGATCGCTGTGGTCGCGGCGGCGGTGGCGGCTGTGCTGTGGCGCTGGTTTATCCGTGTGCATACGCGGATGCAGGTCGCCTTGCTGGAGACGCTGGATAACCATAAGGATACGCCGGAGCACTGATGGGGGGCTGCTGCGCAGCCCAACGCGGGCGGTGCGACGATTCGACAAGCCCGCTCGCCACGGGGATCAGGTCTTAGCTTTCCAACCAGACGTCCCGCGCCCAGTGCCATACCGATTCCCAAGACTCCTCGGTGACAAGTTCTTCTTCGCCGGACCACAGCACCACCGTGCCGTCTTCTTCAACGCAGTAATAGTCGTCGCCGTCCTGGCAGATCGGGATCAACTCGCGCGGCACGCCGCTATCCCAGGCATTTGCTGCGACTTCCGGCAGGTAGGTGTGGGATTGCGGGTCGGTGACGGTCACCGGCTCAAGGCTGCCGTACACCACGTCGCTGACGGTCAGCAGAAACTCCTTGAAGACGAACGGAATATTGATGAACAGCTCTTCTTCGATTTCCACCAGATGGTCTTCATCAGGCAGCTCCAGAGGAACCGGAACCGGTTCGTTGGCTTCACGCAATTGTTCGATGACTTCTTCCACGTCCGGGATCCTCTTGCTAGATGGCGCGGTTATAGGGGCGTTTTATACAGTAGCTCGCTATAAGTGCAACCGTGAAATAGAAAACCCCGGACAAGTCCGGGGTTTTTGTTACGGCTTGCACAAGCGTGCGGGTATCAGCCGTTCTGACGGATACCGGCGACCAGCCATGGCTGGTTGTCGCCTTGGGCACGTTCCATGTTCCAGCTTTCGCTGAACACTTCACCTTGGTCGAAGCGCGAGGTTTTCGACACACCGCTGAACGTCAGGGTGGCGATGGTCTTGTCGGCGCGGTCATCCACACCGTCCAGCTGGACATGCAGGTCATCGATGTAGGTCGACTGGAAGCCGTCGCCCAGGTCGGCGCGTTCGCGCTTGAGGAACTCCAGCAGTTGCGGGGTCACGAACTCGGAGATCTTGTCCATTTCGTTGGCGTCCCAGTGCTGTTGCAGGGACTGGAAGTGGCTGCGGGCCGCTTCGACGAAACGCTCTTCATTGAACCAGGCCGGTGCGTTGATCACTGGGCGGGCGGCAGCAGGGGCTGACGAACCACCGAAGATCGAACCCATGGCGGGTTTCTGCTCGAACACTTCACGCTGCATCGGCGCGCCGGCGGGCGCCAGGTGCTCCTGCTGCTTGCGGCGACGGGCGGCGATAAAGCGGAAGATCAGGAAGGCGATGACCGCCATGATCAGGATGTCGAAGATCTGCATGCCCTGGAAGCCGCCGCCCATGAACATGGAGGCGAGCAGGCCACCGGCCGCGATACCGGCCAGAGGGCCCAACCAGCGCGAAGCACCGCCGGCCTTGGCAGCAGCGCCAGCAGCACCGGCTGCGCCTGCGGTAGCGGCAGCACCGCCTACACCGGCGGATGGGGCCATTTGGCTGGTCTGGTGAGTCGGTGCCGAGCCCATGCTTTTGCCGCCACCGAAGCGTTTGGCGTTGGCGTCGAGGCTCATCGTCAGGCCTATGCATAACGCCATGGCGATGCTAAGAAAACGTTTCATAAAGGGAATTCCCATTTGTGGATTGCACGCGCGCCATGTTGCACAGGTGTCGTGACAGTGGCTAGCAACATAATGTTTCGGGCTTTTGCGTAAGATCGATTCAGGATGGTCTGTAGGACTTGTTACAGATATTGGCCCGCGCTCGTTAAAAACAAGGGCGGGCCAGCAACCTTCATGTTTGGAATTGTTTCAGACCGCTTCGAGTTTCGCGTAGCCCATCATCAGCCATTTGCTGCCTTCGGCGAAGTTCACCTGCACCCGTGCCTGGGCGCCGGCACCTTCGAAGTTGAGGATCACCCCTTCGCCGAAGATCGCATGCTTGACCTGCTGGCCCAGGCTGAACGGCGTTTCCGGAATCTCGGAACCCGCAAACATGCTGCTGGAGTTCTGCTGCTGGCCACCGCCGAACGGGCGGCTGACGCTGTTGGAAAGGCGTACTTCCTGGATCAGCCCTTTCGGCACTTCACGTACGAAGCGTGACACCTTGTTGTAGGTCTCGCTGCCGTACAGGCGTCGGGTCTCAGCGTAGGTCATCACCAGGTTCTGCATCGCCCGGGTAATGCCCACATAGGCCAGGCGGCGTTCTTCCTCAAGGCGGCCGGGTTCTTCCAGGCTCATCTTGTGGGGGAACAGGCCTTCTTCCATGCCCACCAGGAACACATAGGGAAACTCCAGGCCCTTGGCGCTGTGCAAGGTCATCAGCTGGATGCTGTCTTCGTGCTCGTCGGCCTGGGTGTCACCCGCCTCCAGCGAGGCGTGGCCGAGGAAGGCTGCGAGCGGGGTCAGCTCTTCATCTTCCTCGGTGTTTTCAAATGCACGGGCGGCGCTGACCAATTCCTCAAGGTTTTCTACCCGGGCCTGGCCTTTTTCACCCTTTTCGGCTTCGTGATAGGCAATCAGCCCGGACTGTTCAATGACGGTCTGGGTCATCAAATGCAGCGGCATTTCCGAACATTTGGCCGCCAGGTTCTCGATCAGCTCGACAAACACCCCCAACGCCCCGGCAGCCCGGCCGGTCAAGCCTTTGTTGGCGATCAGCAAGCGCATGGCTTCCCACATCGACACATCGGCATGACGCGCGTGGTCGCGAATGGCTTCAACGGTTTTTTCGCCGATGCCACGGGCCGGGATATTGATCACCCGCTCCAGCGCCGCATCGTTGCCGCGGCCTTCGAGCAAACGCAGGTAGGCCATGGCGTTCTTGATTTCCGCACGCTCGAAGAAGCGCTGGCCGCCATAGATGCGGTACGGGATGCGCTCGCGCAGCAGGGCTTCTTCCAATACCCGCGATTGGGCGTTGGAACGGTACAGAATCGCGATATCACTGCGCGCCAGGCCGGTTTTCAGCGCGCTCTCGATGGTTTCCACCACGTAGCGTGCTTCATCGTGTTCGTTGAAGGCCGCGTACAGGTTGATCGCTTCGCCTTCGCCACCGTCGGTCCACAGCTCTTTGCCCAGGCGCCCGGTGTTGTTGGCGATCAAGGCGTTGGCAGCCTTGAGGATACCGGCGGTGGAGCGGTAGTTCTGCTCCAGGCGAATGGTGACCGCGTCGGGGAAGTCTTCGGAATACTGGTAGATGTTCTCGATTTTCGCGCCACGCCAGCCGTAGATCGACTGATCGTCGTCGCCCACAACCATCAGGCTGTCGCCGCCTTTGGCCAACAGGCGCAACCAGGCGTACTGCACGGCGTTGGTGTCCTGGAACTCGTCCACCAGGATATGCCGGAAGCGCTTCTGGTAATGGGCCAGCAAGCCTGGGTTGTCGCGCCACAGGTCGAGGGCGCGCAGCAGCAACTCGGAGAAGTCGATCACGCCGGCACGCGCGCAGGCGGCCTCATAGGCTTCATAAATGCTGCGCATGGTGGCCAGGAACAGGTCGCCGCTGGCCTGGATATGCTGCGGGCGCAGGCCCTCGTCTTTCTGGCCGTTGATAAACCACTGGGCCTGGCGCGCAGGCCAGCGCTGTTCGTCGAGCCCCAGTTCGCGGATCACGCGCTTGACCAGGCGTTGCTGGTCATCGCTGTCGAGGATCTGGAACGTCTGGGCGAGCCCGGCCTCCTGCCAGTGCGCCCGCAACAGGCGGTGCGCCAGGCCGTGGAAGGTGCCTACCCACATACCGGCCGGGCTGATGCCCATCAACTGCTCGATGCGGTGGCGCATCTCGGCAGCGGCCTTGTTGGTGAAGGTCACCGACAGGATGGAGTGCGGGGACGCGTTCTCGACCTGGATCAACCAGGCGATACGGTGCACCAGCACTCGGGTTTTACCGGAGCCAGCACCGGCCAGGACCAACTGACGGCCAACGGGGGCCGCTACGGCCTGGCGTTGGGCATCGTTGAGGGAGTTCAGCAAAAGAGAGAGATCATCGCGCATCGGCGCATTCTAGGGTGCTGGGGGGAGTGGGGCAAACCCCAATGCCGGGTGGTCGACGGAAAACATCCACGGTGATTCCGGGCGGCTGAACATTCTGCATGGGGTGATGACCGGTCAGTCAATGGCCGCAGCCCGCGCAGCGTCTCGCTCAAGCTGTCTGGCCCCTGGGTTTGCGCCGGATGACCATGCAGTTTTTATGACGTGGAGCAGTTTGGCCCAAGCGCTTGCTTGTGTATGCTCCGTCGACGTTTCGGGCTCACCATTATAAGAACACTGCCTATGACTCTCAGCACCGATCTGTTCAGCCCCTCGGCGGCGCCAGCGCAGGTCATCCACAAACACTACGCCACCGAGATGGCGGTCGAGCGCACACGCCTGCTCTATCAGGGCTCGCTGCTGCCGACCCTGTTGATGCTGGTCAACGGCCTGGTCTGCGCCTGGCTGCTCTGGAACCCCACGCAATACTTGTTGGACAGCATTTGGCTGGTCTGGCTGCTCGCCCTGGTGGCCATGCGCGTGATCCAGGTGGCGGCCTTTGATTCGGCCATGCCCAGCCGCCAGGCGCAGCCGATCTGGCGCCGCAGGTTCATGCTCGGCTCGGCCGCCAGCGGGCTGACCCTGGCCACTGCCGCCATTGCCCTGGTGCCGGTGGACAGCTTTACGCAGCAGGCCTGGGTGTTCGGTCTGATCGGTGCGGCCACGTTGTCTGCCAGCGTGGCCTACGCGGTGAGCTTGCCCGCATTCCTGTCATTCGCCTTGCCATGCCTGGTGCCGGCCATCGTCTATCTGTTCTGGAACGGTGCCCCGCAACAACAAGGCTGGGGGGTACTTGGCCTGATCCTGCTGGCGTCCCTGAGCGTGGTGGCGTGGCAGGTCAATCGCCTGATCCAGCGCGGGCTGTTGCGACGTTTCCAAAACCAGGCGCTGATCGAACATCTCCAGCAGGCGCAACAGCGCAGTGAGCAGTTGAACCAGGACCTGGTGCGCGAAGTCGAGCAACGCCGCCAAGTCGAACAGGAACTGCGCGAAGCGCAAATCGGCCTGCAAGACCGGGTGGCGCAACGCAGCCAGGAACTGGACGCGGCCAGCCTGGCCCTGAACAAAAGCGAAGCGCGCCTGGCGATGGCCTTGCAAGCCAGCGAACTGGGGCTGTGGGACTGGAACCTGCAAACCGACGAGGTGCACCACACCCAGCTCAAAGAGCTGTTCGGGCTGGAGCCCGAGTACGTCACGGCGATGCTCAGCCACCTCAAGCCGCGCCTGCACCCCGACGACCTGCCGTTGCTCAAGCGTGCCCTGGTGGAGCACCTCAAGGGCCGCAGTGAGGACTACCAGGTGGAATACCGCGTGCGCCATGGCGATGGCCACTGGGTGTGGATCGAAGACCGTGGCCGCGCCGTGGAGCGTGCGCCCAGCGGACGGGTCACGCGCATGCTGGGTACCCGTCGCGATATCAGTGCCGGCAAGGCCCTGGAAGAACAACAGCGCCTGGCCTCGACCGTGTTCGAAGCCGCCAGTGAAGGCATTGTGATCCTTGACCCGGACTACGTGCTGATCGCCGTCAACCGGGCTTTCAGCCGCGTCACCGGCTTCGACATCGACGATATGCTGGGTCGCAATGTCGTGGAGTTGCCCAGCAGTCGTGATGCGCGGCGTCACTTCCCGGTGATCCGCCAGGCGCTGCTCAGCCACGGCACCTGGCAGGGTGAACTGGTGGAGACACGCAAGAGCGGCGAGTTGTATCCGCAGTGGCTGCAACTGAATGTCGTGCGGGATGCTCGAGGAAAAGTCAGCCATATCGTGGGCTTTTTCGCCGATCTGTCCGCGCGGCGTGAGTCCGAGGAGCGTATGCGCTACCTCACCCACTATGACGAATTGACCGGCCTGGCCAATCGCTCGCTGTTTCGCGAACGCCTGCGCGAAGCCCACCAGCGCGTCCGCCAGGGCGGGCGTAGCCTGGCGCTGCTGCATATCAACCTGGACCGCTTCAAGTTGCTCAATGACAGCCTGGGCCATGAAGTGGCCGACCAGTTGTTACAGAAAATGGCGCGGCGCTTGATCAACGCCCTGCCGGAAGCCGACACCATTGCGCGATTGTCCGGCGACGAATTCGCTGTGCTCTTCGATGCCTATGGCAACTTGTCGAGCCTCGCGCGGGTCGCCACGCGGCTACTGGCCAAGCTGCGTGTGCCGGTGGCAGTGGAAGGGCATGAGCTGGTAGTCAGTGCCTCTATGGGGGTCAGCCTTTTACCGGACAACGCGCGGGAAATTTCAGCCTTGGTCAGCCAGGCGAACATGGCCATGCAGCATGCCAAGCACCTGGGCGGTAATAACTTCCAGTTCTACACCGACAGCCTGCAAGCCAGCACGCTGGAGCGTTTGCAACTGGAAAACCATCTGCGTAAAGCCATTGAAGAGCGCCAGCTCACGGTGTTCTACCAACCCAAATTATGCCTGGCCACCGGCCAACTGAACGCCGCCGAGGCGTTGATTCGCTGGGAGCATCCGCAATGGGGCATGGTGCCACCGGGGGACTTTATCGGCCTGGCCGAAGAAACCGGCCTGATCGTGCCGCTGGGCGAGTTCGTGCTGCGCCAGGCCTGCTGGCAGGCCTGCGAGTGGCAGCGCCAAGGGTTGGCGCCGATCCGGGTGTCGGTGAACCTGTCGGTGCACCAGTTGCGCCAGGGCAAGCTGGTCAGCCTGGTGCGCCAGGTGCTGGAAGAAACCGGGCTGGACCCGCAATACCTCGAACTGGAGCTGACCGAAAGCCAGCTGCTCGACAGCGTGGAACACATCATCGCGACTTTCCAGCAACTGCGGGACCTGGGGGTGAAGCTGGCCATTGATGATTTCGGCACCGGTTATTCGTCCCTCAGCTACCTCAAGCGCATCCCGGTGGACTACGTGAAGATCGACCAGACCTTTATTCGTGGCCTCGGCCAGGGGCGCGAAGACGCGGCCATTACGCGGGCGATCATTGCAATGGCCCACGGGCTGGCGCTTAAGGTGGTGGCCGAAGGCGTGGAAGACCAACAGCAGTTGGATTTCCTGCGGGGGGAGCGTTGTGACGAGGTGCAGGGCTACCTGATCAGTCGGCCGATGGAAGCCGATGGCCTGGCAGAGTTGTTACGAAAAAAAGCAGATTTTTCCTAGCGCCGGGCCTTCAGCCATTGTGGCTACAACTCGCCTGCCCTTAGATTCAAAGGGCAGCAGGGCGATTAAGTGATGCATCGGACGGGCAAAACGACAATTCTTGTAGTATAACTACAAGCTTGCTACATCCCTGGCGCCTGCCAATAACAAGAGTCCTGCCCTTTGAACCTGTTGCAACATATCGCCCAGTCGCGCCACCTGTTACGCAAATCGGAACTCAAGGTTGCCGATCACGTGCTGCTAGACCCTGCGGCCGTCATGCACAGTTCCATGGCCGACCTGGCCCACAGCGTGGGCATCAGTGAGCCGACCATCGTGCGTTTTTGCCGCGCCATCGGTTGCTCCGGGTTCCAGGACTTGAAGCTCAAGCTGGCCCAAAGCCTGGCCGCTGGCGCGAGCTTCGGGCAGTTTGCGATCCATGAAGACGACTCGGTCGCTGACTACAGCCTGAAAATCTTCGACACCACCCTGCACACCCTGATGGAAGTGCGTGAGAAGCTCGACCCGGTGGAGCTGCAAAAGGCCGTGACCGCCATGTCCCAGGCCCAGCGTGTCGAGTTCTACGGTTTTGGCGCATCAGGTGCTGTCGCCGCGGATGCCCAGCACAAGTTCTTCCGCCTGCTGTTGACCGCTGCGGCCTATAGCGATCCGCATATGCAGGCAATGTCGGCCGTGACCTTGAAGCCGACCGACGTGGCCATCTGCATTTCCCAGTCCGGTCGCTCCAAAGACCTGCTGATCACCGCCAACCTGGTGCGTGAAAGCGGCGCCACGTTGATCACCTTGTGCCCGAGCCAGACGCCGTTGGCGGAACTGTCCACGGTCAACCTGGCGATCGACGTGCATGAAGACACGGAAATCTACACGCCGCTGACGTCGCGCATCGCCCACCTGGTGGTGATCGACGTGTTGGCGATGGGTGTGGCCATGGCGCGCGGTCCGAGCCTGGTCAATCACCTCAAGAGCGTGAAGCGCAGTCTGCGCAGCCTGCGACTCTCGCCCAAGTCCGTCAAAGCCCTCGACGACTGATTCAAGGTTGCATTCGTTTCAAAGGTGGGAGGGGCTTGCCCCCTCCCACCTTTGCATCTTCTGTGTGTCCAGAATCTTCACCAGGCTGTCATCGTCATGTCATCCGCCGAGCCGATCCTGTACTCCCCGTACTCGCATTGGGAGACTCCAAAATGACCCGGCACTACGAAGACAGCAACAGCTCCGTCAAGACCCGTCGTCAACAGGAAGACCAGCGCCGCATGGCGTTCCGTCGCGCAATCGAAGACCGCTGCGACCAGCGCCAGCTGCAGCAGAGCATCAGTGACTACCCGGAACTGCACTGGCAGGCACCCGCGGCTGCCCAGCGAAGCGCTCAGCCAACGCGCTGATCTGCACCCGCTCGCTGCGGATAAAGCCCAGGAATGCATGGGCCACCGGTGACAGGCGCTTGGCCTTGGCCTGCACCAGGCACCAACTGCGGTACAGCGGCAGCTCTTCCACCGGCAGCTCCTTGAGCCCGCCGGTGGCCAGTTCCAGGTTCAGGGCGTGGCGCGTCAACAAGGCCACGCCCAACCCTGCCACCACGCACTCACGCTGCGCCTCGGCCGAGGCCACCTCCACCGTCTGGGTGAAGTGCACGCGTTTTTCCTTGAAGTACTCCTCGCAGGCCAGTCGCGTACCGGAGCCCGGTTCGCGCAGCAGCAGCGTGTAGGGTTCCAGGTCCTGCAAGCGCAAGGGGCCCTGGAGGCTCAAAGGGTGATCGGGTGGCGCCACGGCAACGATGGGGTTGTTAAGGAACGGCAGGAACTCCAGGCCCATGTCCTGAGGCACCATGGACATGATCACCAAGTCATCACGGTTGTCCGAAAGCCTGCGGATCACCTGGGCACGGTTGACCACCGTCAGGTGCAACTGCACTTCGGGATGCTGGCGCTTGAACGCGGCAAACAGGTGCGGTACGAAATACTTGGCGCTGGATTCCACGGCCAGCTTCAACTGGCCCTGCAACGAGCCCTGCATGTCCGATAGCTGCATATCGAGGTTTTCCAGGCGCCCGAAAATATCGCGACTGGCCCGTTGCAGGGCTTCGGCGGCCTCGGTCATGTAGAGCTTTTTGCCCACATAGTCGAACAACGGCTGGCCGATCAGCTCTTCCAGCTGGCGAATTTGTAGGCTGACGGCCGGTTGGGTGAGAGACATTTCCTCGGCGGCACGGCTGTACGAGCGCAAATCACACACCTCATTGAAGATCTGCAATTGCCGTAATGTCAGCCTCATCAATGACTTACGCATTTTTAAATCCCCTCGATCCCATCCAGTGTGTCGACTATAAGTCTTTACTTATGCGCGACCCAATAATTATTGATTTTTGTTAATCCCTCTACGGGCTTAGTGTGGGGCTGCGACTGGCTTGAAACATTTGGTCACGCGCCGACCCGGGTCTAGCGGGTCGAAGAACGCAGCAATCGGCTCAAGGGAATTTCCAAGTGATAAAAAAGATCCTGATCGCCAACCGTGGTGAAATTGCCGTACGAATCGTGCGTGCTTGCGCCGAGATGGGCATTCGCTCGGTCGCGGTCTATTCCGACGCCGACCGCCATGCGTTGCACGTCAAGCGTGCCGACGAGGCCCACAGCATCGGTGCCGAGCCCCTGTCCGGCTACCTGAACCCGCGCAAGCTGGTGAACCTGGCGGTGGAAACCGGCTGTGATGCCTTGCACCCCGGCTACGGCTTCCTGTCGGAAAACGCCGAACTGGCAGACATTTGTGCCGAACGTGGGATCAAATTCATTGGTCCTTCGGCTGAAGTGATTCGCCGTATGGGTGACAAGACCGAAGCGCGCCGCAGCATGATCAAGGCCGGCGTACCGGTCACGCCCGGTACTGAAGGCAATGTCGCCGATATCGCCGAAGCCCTCACTGAAGGCGACCGTATCGGTTACCCGGTGATGCTCAAGGCCACCTCCGGTGGTGGCGGTCGCGGCATCCGTCGTTGCAACAGCCGCGAAGAACTCGAACAAGCCTTCCCCCGCGTGATCTCCGAAGCCACCAAGGCGTTCGGTTCGGCGGAAGTGTTCCTGGAAAAATGCATCGTCAACCCCAAGCATATCGAGGCGCAGATCCTCGGTGACAGCTTTGGCAATGTGGTGCACCTGTTCGAGCGCGATTGCTCGATCCAGCGCCGCAACCAAAAGCTTATCGAAATCGCCCCGAGCCCGCAGTTGACCCCGGAACAGCGCGCCTATATCGGCGACCTGTCGGTGCGCGCGGCCAAGGCTGTGGGCTACGAAAACGCCGGCACCGTGGAGTTCCTGCTCGCCGAGGGCGAGGTGTACTTCATGGAGATGAACACCCGGGTGCAGGTGGAACACACCATCACCGAAGAAATCACCGGGATCGACATTGTCCGCGAGCAGATCCGCATCGCCTCGGGCCTGCCGCTGTCGGTGAAGCAGGAAGACATCCAGCACCGTGGTTTCGCGTTGCAGTTCCGTATCAACGCCGAAGACCCGAAAAACAACTTCCTGCCCAGTTTCGGCAAGATCACCCGTTACTACGCGCCCGGCGGCCCCGGCGTGCGCACCGACACGGCGATCTATACCGGCTACACCATCCCGCCGTTCTACGACTCCATGTGCCTGAAACTGGTGGTGTGGGCGTTGACCTGGGAAGAAGCCATGGACCGCGGCCTGCGTGCCCTGGATGACATGCGCCTGCAAGGCGTGAAGACCACCGCCGCTTACTATCAGGAAATCCTGCGCAACCCGGAATTCCGCAGCGGCCAATTCAACACCAGTTTTGTGGAAAGCCATCCTGAGCTGACCAACTACTCGATCAAGCGCAAACCCGAAGAGCTGGCCCTGGCCATCGCCGCCGCCATCGCCGCCCACGCAGGCCTGTGAGGAACATAATAATGAGCAAGAAAATCTTCGTTACTGACACCATCCTGCGCGACGCTCACCAATCGTTGCTGGCGACCCGCATGCGCACCGACGACATGCTGCCGATCTGCGACAAGCTCGACAAAGTCGGCTACTGGTCCCTGGAAGTCTGGGGCGGCGCGACCTTCGATGCCTGTGTGCGCTTTTTGAAGGAAGACCCGTGGGAACGCCTGCGTAAACTGCGCGCCGCATTGCCTAACACGCGCCTGCAAATGCTGCTGCGTGGCCAGAACCTGCTGGGCTACCGCCACTACAGCGACGACGTGGTCAGGGCCTTCGTCGCCAAGGCCGCCGTGAATGGCATCGACGTGTTCCGCATCTTCGACGCCATGAATGACGTGCGTAACCTGCGCGTGGCCATTGAAGCGGTCAAGGCCGCCGGCAAGCATGCCCAGGGCACCATCGCCTATACCACCAGCCCGGTGCACACCATCGACGCCTTTGTGGCCCAGGCCAAGCAAATGGAAGCCATGGGCTGCGACTCGGTGGCGATCAAGGACATGGCCGGCCTGCTGACCCCGTACGCCACGGGCGAACTGGTCAAGGCGCTGAAAGCCGAGCAGAACCTGCCGGTGTTCATCCACTCGCACGACACGGCGGGTTTGGCCGCGATGTGCCAACTCAAGGCCATCGAAAACGGCGCCGACCATATCGACACCGCTATCTCCAGCTTCGCCTGGGGCACCAGCCACCCGGGTACCGAGTCGATGGCCGCCGCCCTTAAAGGCAGCGAGTTCGACACCGGGCTCGACCTGGAATTGCTGCAGGAAATCGGCCTGTACTTCTACGCCGTGCGCAAGAAGTACCACCAGTTTGAAAGCGAATTCACCGCCGTCGATACCCGCGTGCAAGTCAACCAGGTGCCGGGCGGAATGATTTCCAACCTGGCCAACCAGCTCAAGGAGCAGGGCGCGCTCAACCGCATGGGGGAAGTGCTGGCTGAAATTCCTCGGGTGCGTGAGGACCTCGGCTTCCCGCCGTTGGTCACCCCGACTTCGCAGATCGTCGGCACCCAGGCGTTCTTCAACGTGCTGGCTGGCGAGCGCTACAAGACCATCACCAACGAAGTGAAGTTGTACCTGCAAGGCGGCTACGGCAAGGCGCCGGGCACGGTGAACGAGAAGTTGCGCCGCCAGGCCATCGGCAGCGAAGACGTGATCGACGTGCGCCCAGCCGATTTGCTCAAGCCGGAAATGACCAAGCTGCGCGGTGAAATCGGCACATTGGCCAAGTCTGAAGAAGACGTGCTGACCTACGCCATGTTCCCGGACATCGGTCGCAAATTCCTCGAAGAGCGCGACGCCGGCACCCTCACCCCGGAAGTGCTGTTGCCGATCCCCGAAGCAGGCGGCGTGGCCCGTGCCGGTGGCGAAGGCGTACCGACCGAGTTCGTCATCGACGTGCACGGCGAGAGCTACCGCGTGGACATCACCGGTGTTGGCGTGAAGGCTGAAGGCAAGCGCCATTTCTACCTGTCCATCGACGGCATGCCTGAAGAAGTGGTGTTCGAACCGCTCAACGAGTTTGTCAGCGGCGGCAGCAGCAAGCGCAAGCAAGCCACCGAGCCGGGTCATGTGAGCACGGCGATGCCGGGCAATATCGTAGACGTGCTGGTCAAGGTTGGTGACGTGGTCAAGGCCGGCCAGGCCGTGTTGATTACCGAAGCGATGAAGATGGAAACCGAAGTGCAGGCTGCCATTGCCGGCAAGGTGGCTGCGGTTCACGTGACCAAGGGCGACCGGGTCAACCCGGGTGAAATCCTGATTGAAATCGAAGGCTGATCCCTAGCCTTCGACACTACCGCTTAATCCTCGGGGGGGCAGGTGCCCCCCTTTTTTTTGTCCGCGATTTGGTACTCAGGCGGTGGGATCACTGCGTTTGAAGGTGACGAAGACGCCGTCAGGGCGATAAGTCAGCGTAGGGACCAGGGTCTTCAAGTTGCTGGTGATGCCGGCGAACGGGCTTTCGACGTGCTTGGCGCTGAGGAGCTGCAAGGGTTGCGAGAGCAGCGCATCGTTTTCGTTTTCGACGTGGATAGCCAGCGTCGCCCCGCGCAGGTCGGCGGTGTTGCCAATGTTCGAGGGGGTATGGGTTTGGTCTGCGCCCAGCGTCAGGGCCAGCGTCGAGCCATGTTGCATGCGCAGGTCCTGCTCGACGTGGGTGGCTGGATCCAGACGCAATGTTCCCGCGACCTCAAGGTTGGCCACGGTGCCGCCGGCGTAGGTGGCGTCAGGTTGGACGGTCATGGAACCGCCGATTTTGCTCTGGTTGACCAGGGTTGCACCGCTGTAGACCGCACCTTGCTGATTGACCGGGACTTCACCTGTGAGGGTCCAGTTGCCAGAGCCCACCCACAGATGCTGCATCTGGCGGGCACCATCGAATGTGCCACCCCTGGCATCGTCCAGAATTACCTGGTTGGTGCCACTGCCCCCGTCAACCACGCCTTCGAAGCGCCCGCCGCTTCGGACGATAAGCATATCGTTGCCGCCCCCCATGCTCAGCGCTACGCCATGGCTGCCAATGATCAAGCCGGCGTTGACCACTTCATCATCCTGGTCGCCGTCCAGCCTTACCCCGGCGCCATTCTTGCCGGTGATGCTGCCGTGGTTTTCGAGCCACACCGGTGCCAGGCCGGTGCTGGTGAAGCCGTTGCGCTCGCCAACGGTTTTGGCCGTCGCGCTGTTGATAATCTCGATGCCGCGCAACGAGGTTGCAGTGCCGGCTGGAGCACTAGGGATAAGCAGCCTGGCGGCGTTGTCGATGTCCAGGCCATGGCCATTGTTGAGTGTGATGGTTGCCGAGCTGAACCGGGCGTCGGGCTTGATCGCAGGTTGATCATTGAGCGCAGCGGCGATGTCTGTGCGGCCGGCCGGCTTGTCCTGGCGGGTACCCGCGGCGGTGCCAGGCGGCGCCTGCGATATGGCTTGTGCCAGTGTGTGTATGCCATACCCCATCAGGGCACCGACGGAAGGGATGTACGGGAAGATTGACGACATAATTTCCGGCCTCGCGAGTGTAGGAGACCGGAATGTAGCCAGTAACGTAGCCGGCGGCTGTCAGGCCTGATAACAACGCTATGAGGGAATGTTCCTCGGTTTCATGAGGTTAAAACCTCATTTGCCATTGCCCCATCAGGCCCTGGCTGTGGCTGTTGGTGCCCGCTTCACCCCGGTAGGCCAGGCCGACGGTGTGTTGCGGCGACAGCGCGAGGTCCAGCCCGGCCTGCCAGTTCAGGCTGTTGCGGTCCAGGGAAGCGCCGACCAGGGTGAAGTCATCAATCGCGAACGGCATGTAGCGGTAGGACTGGCGGACGCGGCTGTCGACCTTGCCATAGAGGCGTTTCCAATCGGCGCTGATATGAGGGATGAGCCTGACCTGGTTATCGAACCGATACTGGCTCGCCAGGCGCAGGCCCAGGGTGCTGTTCAGGTTTTGCTGGGTCTGTGAGCCTACATTCAGTGCCGCCAGGCCACCTTTTTCCTGGAACCGGTCGCGGTGATAGCGTTGATAACCAAGGCCGCCGAAGGGCTCGACACTCAAGTCCGCGCTGCCCAACTGATAGCCCACTTCCGAGAACAGGGTTTGGCTCTGGGCTTTGTAGTCGCCCTTGAGTTGCTGTTTGTTATCGAGCAACTGGACGCTGCGTTTGTTCTGCCCGGCGTGGTGGCTATAGATCGCCCCCAGGCGCAGGCCCAGCGGGCCGTCCTGGTGCACGGCATAACCGCCCAGGTGCCAACTGTCCAGGTCGGCGGAAAAACGCTGGGCGTCGAGGCGGCTGGTGGATTTTGCGCCCATTACGCCGATCCGCCAGGCGTGCTCCAGTGCCCAGTCGGCGCCTGTCAGCAGGCCTCGGTTGGCGTACTTCAGGCCCGCACTGCCGCCTTGTTTGTCGAGGCGGCCGTCTTGGCCCAGTCCCTGTACCCAGACATGAGCGTCGTCATTGGTGGGCAGGGCGCGCAGGGTCGACAGCAATTGGCTGCCCAGTTGCTGTGTGATGTTCTGGGTCGCCGCCGCCAGGTTGGCATTCTGGCTGCCGGCCAATTGTTCAAGGGCCGCACCGACCCCTCCGGGCTGCTGCATCAATGCCTCATTGAAGCGTTCCAACTCTTTGATCTGCTCTGAGGTCAGCTCGCCGGATTCCAGTAACCGAATCAAGGCAGGCTCCAGCACCTGGGCCACCCGTAGGCCATTAAGGGTTGTGGCTTGGCGAGTCAGGTAGCCGTCGAGGGGAGTGGCTTGCTCGATCGGGGCCGACATCCATTCGTCGTAATCGTCATAGTCGTCGTAGTCAGGCACAAGCAGTTCGAACTGATAAGGCGTGCCTGTTTGCGCCTGGGCGAGGGGAGCGCTGGCAATACCAATGGCAAGGATGACAGCACGCGTGAGTTTCTGGAGTGTAAAGGGCATGAATTCCTGACCTCTGATAAGTGAGGCCGGGAATTTAGCGAGATGGCGGGGTGATAACTGTCAGGCCATCGACCGCTGGTTTGCGGGAGTTGTCTCTAGTCCGGGGCGATTAAAAACGGATCTGTTTTACCGAACGATGGTGTACGGGACCTTGATAGATATGCATTTTAATGCAGCTAAGGGTCCAACTTTAGCGCTTTGATTGCATTATATTGCGCTTCGTCTGCTGCTACAGTCAGCTTTATGCACTATATTGCGTTTATCAGGCCGGTCAATTACCTCGAGGTGCATTTAGTTGCGTATGGACAATGCCTACAGGCTTACCTTGCAGATATTCGATGCCGGTCATTGGCAGGATGCGATGACGCTTGAGTTTTCCGAGCCTGATAAAGGTTTTGCAAGCCCCTGCCGTTTTGGCTACGAGTCCACCTACCTGGTCGATCACCTGGACGAGATGGATACCCTTTTTGCCAAGGCGGTGAGTGTAAGGGTGCCATTGAACTGGTCACAGGAGACACCCAAGCACGCGCCGGCCTTTCTCCAATGAGTCTCTCGCTCAGTCAGCGTGCACAAGTGATTGAAAGCATCGAGCAGGGCTTGTCTGACGGTTCGCTCGAAATAGGCGACGCCGCACGCCGCCTGCGTACCGAAGTCACAGGCCTGCACCAGAGCCAGTTCGCGCAGATGTGCAAGATATCCGTGCGTACCCTGGTGCATATCGAGCATGGCGAAGGCAATCAAACCTTGAAATCGCTGAACGCCGTGTTCCGCCCCTTTGGTTTGCAGATGGGCGTGGTCAAGGTGCGTCGCAAAAGGGATGACTAGGTCCGTCGTACGTAGCCCTTGCCGTAATGCCGCTCCATGCGCGCCTGGATCAGCTCCAGCCCGAGGGACATCACCCAATAGATGATCGCTGCAGTGGTGAGCATCTCGATGTAGCGATAGCTGGAGCGACCATAGGATTGGGCCAGGAACATCACTTCCCATACCCCCATCACTGAGATCAGGGACGAGTCCTTGAGCATCGAGATAAATTGGTTGGTGGCGGGCGGAATGATCGTGCGCATGGCCTGGGGCAGGGTGACATGCCAGAAGATCGCACTGTCGCGCATGCCCAGGGCCAGGGCTGCTTCCCGTTGGCCATGGGGTACCCCGAGGATGCCGGCGCGGAAAATCTCGCTCAGGTAGGCGCCATAGTTCAGCGACAGCGCGATGATCCCGGCGACGATGGCGCCCGGTACCAGGCCCAGTTGCGGCAGTCCCAGATAGATCAGCAGGATCTGGATCAGCAAAGGCGTCCCCCGAAAGAACGAGGCGTAAAAGCTCGCAATGCCAAAGGCCACGGCGCTTTTCGACAGACGCCCCAGCGCAGTGATGAAACCCAGTATCGACGATGCCACAATCGAGCACAGGCACAGGAATACCGTCAGCGCCGCGCCTTGCAGAAAACCGTTGGGCGCCAAGTGCACGCCAACCAGGTTGGGCAGCTTGTCGAGGATGATCGAGAACTTCAGGTCAAAGCTCAGGAAGAAACTGGCGAACAGGCAAAACAGCGCGGCCCAGGTCAGGTACAGGCGCGTACGAAAACCCAGGAGTCGCTGGCGTCGCGACTCGGTCACGGGTGGCTTGGGAGGAGTGGGGAACGCTGTCATTGGCTGATGTCGGCGCCAATCCATTTCTTCGACAGCTGGCTCAAGGTGCCGTCCTGCTTCAACTGCGCAAAGACCTCACGCACTTTGGCGTCCCACTGCGGGTCGCCTTTTTCGATGGCCACCGAGTTGGGTTCGGCATACAGCGGTTCGCCGGCAAGCTTGAAGCGTTTGTCCTGGTTCAGGCGTGGTTGGGCGGTGACCAGGTTGGTCAGGATGGCGTCCAGGCGTACGCCAGCGCCCAGGCCCAGGTCCTGGAAGGCCACGTTATCGGTATCGTACGGGGCGATCTGGACGTTCTCGAAGGGGTACTGCAGTTGCGTGTCTTCGGCGCCTTCGATCACCAGGTTTTTGTTCAGGTAGCTTTCGTAACTGGAGGCGCTGGTGAGGCCGACTTTTTTGCCGCTCAAGTCCTTGGCGCCGTGGATGCGCTCATCCTGGGCGTTGACCACGATCACCGCAGGCGAGGCGTAGTACTCCACCGGGAAGTCGAACACTTCGGCGCGGGCTTTGCTCGGGGTCATCGAGCAGATGCAAATGTCATAGCGCCCGCTCCAGCGGCCGGCGGCAATGACGTCCCAGGAAGGGGTTTCCAGGCGCAGTTTCACGCCCAGTTTCTGCGCCACGGCCTTCGCCACATCGACGTCAAAACCATCGAGTTGGTTTTGTTCGTTGAGGAACGAGAAAGGCGGGTAGCTTTCCATCAGCACCCCCACCAGTTCTTTCTTCTGTTCAACCCGGTCCAGAGTCGCACCGCCGAAGGCTTGGGTGGAGGCAGCCAGAATCGTGAGGCCCAAGGCCAGGAGCGGTTTTAGTTTCAAGGGCGACACCTAAATAAAAAAGAGGTTGTGATGAACCGAAGTGTACGTATTAAATAGTTATAAGAACGACTCTCATAGTGAGTTATTTTCATAAGCTTATGAGTAAAAAGCATATGCCCGCAACACGCACAGTAATTCTCGATGGTGGCATGGGCCGCGAACTGCAACGCCGAGGCGCGCCGTTTCGGCAGCCGGAGTGGTCAGCGCTGGCGTTGAGTGAAGCTCCGCAGGCCGTGGAGGCGGTGCATGCGGCTTACATCCAGAGCGGCGCCAATGTGATCACCAGCAACAGCTACGCCGTTGTGCCGTTTCATATTGGCGAAGCCCGGTTTGCCGCCGAGGGCCAGGCCCTGGCGGCGCTGGCAGGTGAGTTGGCGCGGCGCGCGGTGGAGGCTTCCGGCCAGGCCGTACGCGTGGCAGGCTCATTGCCGCCGCTGTTTGGTTCTTATCGGCCAGACCTGTTTGAGGCCGACCGAGTCAACGAGTTACTGACGCCACTGGTGCAGGGCCTGGCTCCCCACGTCGACCTGTGGCTGGCGGAAACCCAGAGTTCGATCGTCGAGGCGCGGGCCATCCATGGCGGTCTGCCGCGGGATGGGAAACCGTTCTGGCTGTCATTTACCTTGAAGGATGAAGACACCGACGAAGTCCCGCGCCTGCGCTCCGGCGAGCCGGTGGTAGACGCGGCCGAAGCGGCGGCGCAACTGGGGGTGGAGGTCCTGCTGTTCAACTGCAGCCAACCCGAAGTGATTGGCGCGGCGATCGATGCGGCGCGCCAGACCTTCGAACGCTTGGGCGTGGCGATCCAGATCGGGGCCTACGCCAATGCGTTCCCGCCGCAACCCAAGGAGGCCACGGCCAACGACGGCCTCGACCCGTTGCGTGATGATCTCGACCCGCCCGGCTACCTGCACTGGGCCGCCGATTGGCAGGCGCGCGGCGCCAGCCATCTGGGCGGTTGCTGCGGGATCGGGCCGGAGCATATTGCGGTGTTGGCCCAGAAGCTGGTTTAACCGT
The DNA here is from genome assembly GCF_057808775.1 of Pseudomonas sp. FG86. Lineage (NCBI taxonomy): Bacteria > Pseudomonadati > Pseudomonadota > Gammaproteobacteria > Pseudomonadales > Pseudomonadaceae > Pseudomonas > Pseudomonas sp. FG86. Next base: position 68,397 of record NZ_JBMDIS010000001.1, read on the forward strand.
TTAAAGTGCCTGGCGACGACACTCCGCCAGGCTTTTCAATTGGCCTGAACCTGCCTGGTTCGCCTGCGACAACCACGTTTCAAACCCCGCCCCAACGGTTGGCCATTCCGAGTCGATGATCGAATACCACGCGGTGTCCCGGTTCTTGCCCTTGACCACCGTATGCTGGCGAAACACCCCCTCAAAACTGAAGCCCAACCGTTCGGCCGCGTATTTGGAGCGGTCGTTGGCGTTGTTGCACTTCCATTCCAGGCGGCGATAGCCCTGGTCAAAGGCGTACTTGGCCAGCAGGTACACCGCCTCGGTGCTTTTCGGCGAGCGTTGCATCGGGGCACCGAAGGTCACGTGGCCGATTTCGATGCGGCCATGCTCCGGGACGATGGACATCAGGCTGAGGATGCCTTGGACCTGGCCGGTCGCACGGTCGATCACGCTGAAAAAATAGGGGTCGCTGTGCGCAGCATGGTTGTTCAGCCAGTCATTGAAGGCGCTGCGCTCGGGGAAGGGGCCGTAGGGCAGATAGTCCCACAGCTTGGGATCGGCGCCGGGACCTTGCAGGGCGTTGAACAGATCGTCGCCATGGCGGGCCGGGTCGAGTTTTTCCAGGCGGATGAAGCGCCCTTCGAGCAGTTGAACGGTGGGCGCCGGGACGCCTTTCCAGTCGACGAGAGAAGTGGGCATGCTGCGCTCCTTAAAGACCTTTGCGAAATTGGATGAAACCAGGGCGTTCGGCGATGCGCTCGTAGAGCTGGATCGCGGTGGCGTTGGTCTCGTGGGTCAGCCAATGCACCTTGCAGCAACCATCGACCTTGGCGGTGGTGTAGACGAATTCGATCAGCTTGCGGCCGACACCCGTACCCCGTTGGGCCGGGTCCACCAGCAAGTCTTGCAGGTAGCAGGAGTTCTCGATGCTCCAGTTGGAGCGGTGGTAGATGAAGTTGACCATGCCCACGGCCTTGCCGTCTTGCCAGGCCAGGGCTGAATGGGTTGGCTCCTGGGGATCGATCAGGCGTTGCCAGGTGTTCTGGCTCACGGCGTCCGGCAGTTCGGTGTTGTAGAACTTCAAGTACGCTTGCCACAGTGGCAGCCAGGCGGCGTGGTCGGCGGCGGTAACGGGGCGGATATCGATCTGGCTCATTCTGGCGTTCCTTGAGGCATAAAGCGGGCGAGGGTCTGGTCGCGCACGTCGACACTGGTGGCCAGGCCCGCCTGCACGCCGGCGATATCCGCCGCGCTGCGGTTCTGGCTGAGTTTGCGTTTGCCGACCAGGCGCTCGATCGGCAGGGCGAAGCCGACAATGGCCTTGAGCATGCCGTCAATGTAGTCGGCCGGGGCGTCGCTGACTTTCCATGGCTGGGGGCGGTTGCCTTCATGACGATCGGTCAGCGCGGTGACCACGGCGAGCACACGTTCGGCGTCGGTGAATACCTCGGCCTTGCCATAGGCATGCACCGCGATGTAATTCCAGGTGGGCACCACTTTGCCGTGCTCGGCTTTCGCTGGGTAAAACGCCGGGCTGATGTAGGCGTCTGCGCCGGCAAAGATCACCAGCGCATCGCTGCCATTTTGCAGGTCGTGCCACTGGGGATTGGCTTTGGCCAAGTGCCCGTAGAGTGTGCCGTTGGGGCCTTCGTCGGGGTTGATCAACAGCGGCAGGTGGCTGGCTTGCAGGCCTTGCTCACCAAAGGTCACCAACTGCGCCAGGCGGGTGTGCTGGATCAGTTGCTGCAGTTCGGGCAAATCGTCGAGAACAAAGGCGCGGGGTGTGTACATGGAAATATTCCTTGGCGAATGCCTGCATCCTAGGCAGGCTAATGGTTCGTTGTAAGAGCCATCTAGGGCCAATTTCATAGGTCCAATTCGTGAGAGTCCAGCATGTCATCCAGTGCGCCGCCGTTATCGTTCAACCCAGCCGGCATTGAGCTGGATCGCCGCCAAGGGCTGACCCGCCAGCTGTACGAAGCGTTGCGCCAACGGGTGCTGGACGGTCGTCTGGTCAGTGGCACGCGGTTGCCCGCCAGCCGTGACCTGGCGGCGGCGCTGTCGATTTCTCGCAACAGTGTGGTGCGCGCCTACGATCAGCTCTACGCCGAGGGGTTTATTGAGAGCCGGGTCGGCGACGGCACTTATGTGGCACAACTGCCCACCTCAAAAAAACTATCCACAAAACTATCCACAGGGTTTTCAACAGGCTTATCCCCAGGGTTATCCACAAATGACCTTCAAAAAGAGGCTTCAGCAGCCGAAAAAGTTATCCACAGCCCGGCCATGGGACGCCTTGAAACCAATCATTTGCCCCTGCCGCCTGTGGGGCCACCTCGGGCATTTCGAGTGGGGGTGCCTGCATTCGATCTGTTCCCTTTCGATGTCTGGGCCAAGCTGAATGCGGCTTTCTGGCGCAAGCCGAACTTAGAACACCTGTGTTACGGCCACCCGGCGGGGGATGAACGACTGCGCGGGTTGATCGCTGCCTACTTGCGCACCTCCCGAGGCTTGCAGTGCACGGCTGAGCAAATTGTGATCACCAGTGGCGCGCAGCAGGCAATCAGCCTTTGTGCACAGTTGCTGGTGGCGCCTGGCGATGGGGTCGCGGTTGAAAACCCAGGGTACCGCGCGGCCGGGCATGCCTTTGCGCTTGCCGGTGGGCGTTTGCATGGCGTGGCGGTGGACGGGGAGGGCATTGATTGCGCGGCGTTGAGCCGCCTCATCGACTGCCGTCTGGCCTATGTCACTCCGTCCCACCAGTACCCCCTGGGTGTGGTCATGAGCCTGGCCCGACGCCTGGAGTTGCTGGCCTGGGCGGAACGCAGCGGTGGCTGGATCGTCGAGGATGACTATGACGGCGAGTATCGCTACAGCGGCGCGCCCCTGTCGCCGCTGGCGGCGTTGGACCGTAGCGGGCGCGTGCTGTATGTGGGCACCTTCGGCAAAGTCGCGTTTCCGGCATTGCGCTTGGGCTACCTGGTATTGCCGCCAACCTTGGTCGATGCGTTTGCTCGGCGTCGTGCCGTGGATGTGCGGCACTCAGAGGTCAGCACCCAGGCGGTGATGGCCGAGTTCATGGCGGCGGGCCATTTCCAACGCCATATCCGCCGCATGCGCCGCGCCGCCCTCAGCCGGCGTAATGCGCTGCTGAACGGATGGCCGAGCGGACTCGAGGGGGTGAGCGGCCTGCCGAATGTCGCAGCGGGCCTGCACCTTACCGTGCGGGTGGACAGCCTGGCCCGTGAACAACAGTTGGTGGCACAGGCTCGTGCGGTAGAGGTGGAGGTCAACGGCTTGAGCAGCTATTGGCTGCCCGACTCCAGCACGCCGCCGGACCTGCGGGCCGGGCTGGTGCTGGGGTTTGCCGCGGTGCCGCAGGCGGATATCGCACAGGCCCTGGCGCGTCTCTACGAGGCCTGGCATTGCCAGCCGCCGTCAGGGCGTGGGCTCCGACCGAACGGCTTTTTTGACGAAGAGTAAGCGGGCCAGATGTTCCAGACGCCGATGGCCAGTGGAAAATCCAGCGTGTGCCCAGGCTAAAGCATGGGTATCTACACAGCGTTGGCTCAACGCTGAACGCGCGGCAGATAGGGCTGTTGTGGCGAGCGGGCTTGTCCCGCGTTGGGCTGCGTAGCAGCCCCAAAACCAGCCTCTACAGAGTGTCTGATACACCGCGCTCTTCTTTACTGGGGCTGCTACGCAGCCCAGCGCGGGACAAGCCCGCTCGCCACAGGGAGATTTGTCAGGGGCAGAAAGGTTGCCTAGATACCCATGCAGGCTAAAGCGCGACCTCGATGGCTTTAGCCCGGCGGTCTAAAGGATTACGCCGTCGTTATGTCCCGGACTTGATCTTGGTCCAGGCCCGCGTGCGGGCGCGTTCGGCGTCACGCCCCAGCGGCTTGAGCGTATAGAGCGTGGCCATCGCCGCCTCAGTCGGGTACAGGTTGGGGTTGTTGCGAATCGAGGGGTCGACCTGTTCGGTGGCGTCCTTGTTGGGGTTGGGGTAGCCGACAAAATCACTGATCGGCGCGATCACCTGCGGTTGCAGCAGGTAGTTGATAAAGGTGTAGGCGTCTTGCGGGTTCTTCGCCCCCTTGGGAATGGCGAGCATGTCGAACCAGATCGGTGCTCCTTCCTTGGGCAGGCGCATGTCAACGGTCACGCCGTTCTTGGCTTCCTTGGCGCGGTTGGCAGCCTGGGAGAAGCTGCCGGAATAACCGACGGCCACGCAGATGTCTCCATTGGCGATATCCGCCATGTATTTGGAGGAGTGGAAGTAGGTGATGTAGGGACGGATCTTCAGCAGCAGCGCTTCGGCTTTGTCATAGTCCTTGGGGTTGCGGCTGTTGGGGTCCAGGCCCAGGTGCTGCAGGGCCAGCGGCAGGATCTCGGACGGCGAGTCGAGCAGTGCGACGCCGCATTGTTTGAGCTTGCTGATGTTCTCTTCCTTGAAGATCAGGTCCCAGCTGTCCACCGGCGCATCGGCGCCCAGCGCGGCCTTGACCTTGTCCGGGTTGAAGCCGATCAGGATGGTGCCGTACATATAGGGCACGGCGAATTTATTGCCGGGGTCATTGGCCTCGATCAGCTTCATCAGCTTGGGATCAAGGTGGTTCCAGTTCGGCAGTTGGCTGCGGTCCAGTGGTTGGAACACCCCGGCTTCGATCTGCTTGGCCAGGAACACATTGGACGGCACCACCACGTCATACCCGGAGTTGCCGGTGAGCAGCTTGGCTTCCAGGGCTTCGTTGGTGTCGAAGATGTCGTACACCAGCTTGAGGTTGGGGTTCTGTGCCTTGAAATCTTCCAGTGCCTTGGGCGTGATGTAGTCGAACCAGTTGTAGACTCGCAGGGTTTTTTCTTCAGCGTGGACCATGCCGCTGATAACGGCGGCGCACAGCACGAGTGACTTGAGCATCTTCATTGGGCAGCCCCCTCAAAACCTTCGAGAACGTTGACGGCATTGATGCCGATTTCTTCGACGGCGTAGCCGCCTTCCATCACGAACAGCGTCGGCTTGCCCAAGTGCGCGATGCGCGCGCCCATCGCCAGGTAGTCCGGGCTGTCGAGTTTGAATTGCGAGATGGGGTCGTGCTTGAACGTGTCCACCCCCAGCGAAACGACAACGATGTCGGCGCCATAGCGCTCAATTTCTGTGCAAGCCTCTTCAAGGGCAGCGCTCCAGCGTTCCCAGCCTGAACCGGCCGGCAAGGGGTAGTTGAAGTTGAAGCCAGTGCCTGCGCCTTCGCCCAGTTCATCGGCATAGCCGAGGAAAAACGGAAACTCCGCTTCGGGGTGGCCGTGGATCGAGGTGAACAGCACATCGCTGCGTTCATAGAAAATCGACTGGGTGCCGTTGCCGTGGTGGTAATCCACATCGAGGATCGCGACGCGCTTGCAGCCTTGATCGAGGAAGGCTTGGGCGGCAATGGCGGCATTGTTGAGGTAGCAGTAGCCGCCCATCAAGTCGCTGGCGGCATGGTGCCCCGGCGGGCGGCACAGGGCGAAGGCACTGTGGGCGCCTTGTTGGATGGCAGCCTGGGCCGTGAGGGCGACTTGCGCCGCGCTGTAGGCGGCTTGCCAGGTGCCGGCGGTAATCGGCGCGCCGCCGTCGAAGCTGTAGTAGCCGAGCTGGCCGTGCAGGCTGGCGGGCAATACCCGGCGCAGGGTGCGGGCGGGCCAGGTGTAGGGCAACAGGTCGCCGTCCTGGCCGAATTCGGTCCAGCGTTGCCAGGCCCCCTGGAAGAAGTCGAGGTAGGCGTGGCTGTGGACCCGTTGCAGCGGCGCCAGGCCGAAGTCCCGCGGCCCGTGGACCGGGCCCAGTTCGCGGTCTTTGACCCGTTGCAGCACGTGGTCGGCACGCGAAGGCATCTCGAAGCAGGGCATCAGTTGCCCGTCCATCAGTTCACAACGGCCGTGGTGCAGGTGGTGATCGTCCGAGTAGATCGTCAGCATTTGTTGTTCTCCGCAGGCTGTGTCGGTGCATGCAGTCTTGCGGCGGACGCGGTTTATGAGAACGGCAGGAGCGGCCAAAAGGGGATAAATACGGCCAAATTATCTGTCCGCAATTCGCCCCTCCGTGGGGCGTCATGCGCGAAATTGGCTCGGCGCCACGCCGCTCCAGCGCACAAATGCGTGCCGGAAGCTTGCCGTCTCGCTGAAGCCCAGCGCCTCGGCAATCCGGTAGATCGGCCATTGGTCTTGCGCCAACAGTTGCTTGGCACGCTCGAAGCGCAACTCGTCGAGCAGGTCCTGGTAGCTGCAACCCAGGTCATGCAAGTGCCGGCGCAAGGTTCGCGCTGAACAGTTCATCTGCGTGGCCAAGCCCTCCACGCCGGGCGCGGCGTGGAGCTGAGTGGTGAGCAGTTGGCGAATCCTGCCCAGCCAAGCCTGGCGCCCGGTGAACTCCAGGTTGTGTTTGCGGCAGCGTTCGGCCATGGCCCGGTGGGTAATCGCGTCAGCCAGGGGCAGCGGCTGTTCGAGCCAGTGCCTGTCGAATGCGAAAGCATTGGCGGTGGCCTGGAATTGCAGCGGGCAGGGGAAACGTTCCGCATAGCGCGCGCGGTAGTCCGGGGCGTCATGTTCGAAGCGTGCGGCGAGCAGCGGCAGGGGCTGGCCGAGCAGGTCGTCGCAGATCACTTTCAGCGACGCCAGGCACAGTTCGACGTTGAACGTCTCCAGCGTCGGGTTTTCCCGGTAGCCACTGGCAGTGAACCAGATGCGCTCGCCCTCTTCTTCAAGGCTCAGTTCGAAGAGTGTTCCCAACAGCGCTGGATAACGCAGCGCCAGGCGCAAAGCGTCACCGAAGGTGGCACTGGTGAGCAGCGCGTAACCCAGCATGCCGTAGGCCGACACATGCATCTGGCGGCCCAGCTCCAGGCCGACATCGCGACGCAGGGCCACGGCGTTGGCGCACACACGCATTTCCTGATTGGTGGTGATGCGCGTGTCGGCACGGCTTAAGTCCGCCGCACAGATGCCGCTGCCCGCAAGCAACGCCTCGCTGGTCTGGCCTTCGGCCTTGAAGGTGTTGAGCACCAGCGACACCGCGTTGAGGGTGGTGAGATGAGCGTGCAGCATCGATTGCTCCAACGTGGCAGGTGCGGTGAAGGAGCAAGTTGTGTGCCGTCGTTCGGGCGTCAGGCCAGGTTGAAAAATAACGTCCGGGCTTGGCTCTCGTTGATCTCGCTGCGGTGGAATGCCAAACGTTGTGCGCTGTTCATGCCTTTGGTGGTATCGGCTGCCGCACCCAGGCTGTGCTCTTGCGGTGTCTTGAGGCGCGCACTGAGAAACGACCTTGGTGTGGTCCAGTCGGTCGAGTAGTGGAAATGCGCATACCAGAGCACCTTATGAGTGCCGCTTTCGGTAATGGTGTACTCGTCCAGGTAGTCTGATGTGGCGGATTTGATGCGGCGTCGGCTGATGGTTTTTTTGAGGCTGATGGCATTGCGATCCTTGAGCCATTGCACGCCGGAAGGCGTGGGTGGGTGCTGCTTGGTCATTCTCAGCACGTTCTCTATGGATTGTTGATAGAGGGCGGCGGTAGCCTCGGTGAGTGACTTCTTGACGCTGCTGGCCAGGGTGACGTCGCCCTGTGCAAGGTTTTTCTGGGTCAGTGCTTCTTCGATGTCACGGCCGGCTTGTTCGAGGCGATGGGCGTGTTGACTGTGCAGGTACTCGATGCCGATGGGTGTGCGTTGGGCTTGATTGGCCAGGTCGGTGATCCGTTGCTTGAAGGCCGGTAAGCCGTCGAGCAGGGTTTTGCCAACGTCCACGCTGGTTTGCAGGTCGATCGGCACGCTTACTGTTGGTACGGTCTTGGCCCTTTGGACCCAAAAGCCGTCCGGTTTTTCGTGAAACGTGGCCACCACGGTATTGGACAGCGGCGAACGAACATCAACCAGCCCGGTTTCCAGGCCAGTTGCAGACAACTGCGGCTCGCCGACTACCATGCCGTGGTAACGCGTCCTGATGAATTTATTCTGTGGGCGTGGCGGGGTGGGCAACGGGCGGGGGCTGGCTCTCAGGGTGCTGCGGTTGGCGGCCAATAACGCAAGCTGAACTGCGGTATGTTTTGCGTACTCGCTGAGCTGGGCGCGCAAGCGAGTCAGGGCTTGCACCTGGGAAATGCCGGGGAATTCGGTGGGAAAGTCTTGCAGGCGTTCGTCGAGCACAGTGAACTGTTCGATCAGGCTGCTCAGTGTCTCGATCTGCTCGTCGATCCGCCTGTCACTGCGCTCGCGCAACGTATCGCGCAGGGCCTGGATGGCGATGTCGCAGGCGTCGACAATCTGGTCGATGGCAGCCCACGCCAGTGGTGCGCTCAGGGTGGTGTTTTCACGCAGGCACAGGTTGCGGGCGAGGGAGACCTGCAACGCCTTGAGGTCATCACTGCGGTAACTGGGCAGCAGGCTTTTGGTGTGTTGTATCAGGAGTAACCCTTCGCCTGAAAGATCGCGCAGTTGGGTGAATCGCGACTCGAAGTAATCCGTGCACCGAATCATCCCTCCCAGCATTTCAGTCATCTCGCGTGAGTGGGTGATCTCCCGCTCTTGTGGGGCTTTGGCCTGGCGTTCGATCTGTTCCAGCGTTGTCCTGAGTTTGGGGGTGAAGGTTTTCAGCACTTCGTTGAGGCCCGCCTGGCTCAAACTCAACTGAGCCTTGATGTAGCCGATGGCGCGATGTTGAAAGTCTGGCGTCGGTGCAAAAACACTTAAGGTCTTGAGGTGTTGCAGGGCGGTTTCGTAGCCCGAGCATTGGCTGTCCAACAGTTCGAGGTAGGCATCGCGCTTGGCCTGGGCCGTGGACGCGGGAGCGTCGAGCATGGCTTGCAGCGCGCGTTGCAGGTCTTCTTGCGCGGTTTTTTTCTGTTGTTCGAAGGTCGTGAGCTGGTTGCGTATATGGCTCACTTCACGTTCGGCTTGGGCCCGGGCTATTTTCTCCAGACTCTTCGAACCGCCCCCGCGCAGGCGCAGCCTGGTGTCGATGAACCACTCACCCTTAAGGTTGCCGATCACAAAGGGGCCAGAACGAGTGGGTTGCTTGGGGTCGATTATCCGCACCTCGTCATTCTCATCAATCGTCACTTCAAACCAACGTTGGCCGATCGGTGCGTACCACTGACTGCGAAGTGGATAGAGGTATCGATGGGGGGCGGTGCGTGACGAGGCTGGGTTTTGCACGGCGGGTTTTTCGACTTTGAAACTGTCCAGCAGGCTGGCCAGGTCGGTGGCATTACGGTTGATTGCGCCCAGGGTATGCAGTGCATGTGAGTGATCGCTTGGCAGGGCTGGCGCAGAGAGGTTGGCAAGCTGTTTGATCGTCACCGGTTTTGCGGCCACCGGGAGCTTGGAGGGCGCTTCCACCACCGGTTTTTCGCTCTCGGAGGGCGGGCGTGAGGGGGCGTTGCGGCTGGCGACATGCAGGGTCAATGCCATGCCCAGGTTGAGGAGCAGTCCTGTGAGGGCCGTCCATTCGGCCGGTTTGTCTTGCTGGTCGTGTGCGTCGACGGCCTCTTGGAGTTGATCGAGGATCTGCCAGATCCAGGCTGCAGTGTTCACGGTTCGTCCCAAAAAAGGCAGTACGGCATTAAACGCCAGCCAACTTGCCTGCTTGAGCGAGGCCCAACGGGCTTCGGCGTTTGAAACCGATTCACGGTCTGCCAATGTCACCAGTGCATCGGCGTTGGCCTTGAACAGTTGGCCGGTCAGGTGGCCGTTGAGCGTTTGGCTGCCCAGGCCAATGGGGCCGCTCATCATCAGGACTTTCGTCGGGTCGGTCAGAAGGTCCACGGCCGTCCAGGGGGAGGGCAGTTCGCCGGGAAAGGCGTAGCGGGCATAGTCGCTGCGGACGGTGTCGGGCAGCCAGGCCAGCACTGAGTCGCGCAACTCTCGCGATTGCCGGATCGCATACAGCAGGTTGGCCGGTGATGGGTATTGCACCAACTGCGGCTCCAGCATTGGACGATACAACAGGCAAGGACCGGTTTCGGGGTCCTGCGGGCCAATCACAAACATGTTGGCCACCGTGTCGTGCGTGGTGTTATCGCGGTACTTCAGGACGAAAGCCAATGGGCGAACGACGATGGTCTGACCGTCGACCTGACGGTCCGATATTTGTTGAGCCAACGCGACGGCAACATAGCGATACCCCAGTTCGTCAATCCCGTCTTCCTGACGGATCTTGGACTGCAACGCCTGAAGTGGTAGCTGGATGCTCAAGTGGTTGCTGTACAGGTGTTGCCGGCGTATGGATTCCAGCGGGTTGTCGAGCAATTTCTGTTTGACCAGGGCTGGGTACTGCTGGCCAATGTCCACCTTGCGAATCAGGGTCTCGATGTATGCCACCGTCATCCAGGCCGGCAAGGTATTGGCGTTGTCGGAGTGAATGCTTTTGTTACCGACAGGCAGGCTGACCAGGCTTTGCAGGGCAAGGTCGGTGAGGCTGAAGGTCGTGACGTCGACCCTGCCCGGAAGCGTAAAGCTGCCCCAAACCAATGGGCTCTGTACCCGAATCTCGATTTTATCCAGGCGCAGATTCGCGGCATCGCTGTGCTCTTCGAGCATTTCAGTGCGTAGCCTGTTCAAGGCGTACGCCTGAATGGAGGGGATGTCATCTTGAAAGGACTTGCCGGCATTCAGGCTGTGCAGGGCGGCGAGGTCCTTCAGGTGGCGCCCATAGAGATCCAGGTCGGTGGTGGAGGCATCCTTCAGCCAATTGGGTAACAGCTTACTCAACTGTGTCAGGTCCGGGTGTTTTTCACCCGCCAGTTCTTCAGCGGCTGCCGGGATGTTGAGTGAGGATTCGGAGGGGTCGACGCGACGCAGTTGCGCAAGGTCGAGTTGCTCGATGAACGCAAGTTGTTGGGCGATTAACGCGCAGGCCTGATGATCAAAAAAGTGGCCATCGGGTTCGAACAATCGCCACTGTATGTCTGTTGATGGGGGGGATGGCAAGTGACTGGATAAACTGCGGCCCAGTTGCTCCAGCGAAGTGAACTTTTCAAAGCCGTTGAGCAGCGAGTAGGTGAGGATGATCGAGTTCCCTTCATGGCTGCCGATCAGCACGGCCATTGATAGCACCGTCAGGTGCTGGACGGTTTCACCGTCAACGCTGTCAACATCGATCAGGTAGGCGCGGCTGGTATAAGCGTCGTTGACCTGACGCAGCTTGTGCTCCGGTGATATGAACAGACTACGGGCCATCGTGCATTCCTGCGCGCTCCAGCCTTCGATGGCGGTGACGTTCCAGAGTGATTGCAACGTATGAGACAGCGCTTGCCAGCGTTGCTCGGAGCTTCCGTTGGTGGAGTTCCAGAAATCCACTTGTAGCTCTTGATAGGCGGTGAGCATCACGGGGGCGAGCGAATTGATCAACTGCGCTATTTGAGCGATACGCACAGGCAGGTGTACGGCGGGATGGCTATTTTTTTGCTGGATGAGGTAGTGCACGCCTTCTATGAAGAGCGTGGGTATGCCCGAGACCGCCTGATTGGCAAGAATGTCGGTGAGGTGTTGGTGCGTCGGAGTGCGGGCGACGACTGCGTCGTCAACGAGGTCAACGACCGGCGTGACGACCGTGGCAATATCCGGATCGATACCCAGGTTTGGGTAAAGCTCCCGGAGCGACCAGCGCAACAGTACGCTGGCGGCTTCCCTGAAGGCGGGGCCTACGCAGAGCTGAGTGATCAGCGAATCAGTGGGGCTGTGAGGAGCGGTAGAAGGTAGTTGGCTCATGGGGTCCTGCCTTGCCGTTTCATGAATGCTGCCGAAAGAACAGCTTCGGCATGCTAGAAAGGCGCAAGGCAGGCATGAGGCTAACTATGTAGTGGGCCGGTGTTTTTACTCAGGTTTACAGCGCAGCTCAGGCCAGCTCACCGCACAGGTCAAGCTCCACCAGGTGTCGGACCTCATCCGTTGCAAGCCCTGCACCGAGCAGCGCGTGGAGCTTGCCGAAGACGGCTTCACGGGTCATGCCACCGCCGGAAAGCACACCTGCACCGCGCAACCGGCTGCCGGCCTCGTACACGTCCAGTTCAACGCCGCCTTCGTGGCATTGGGTGATTGCAACCACGACCACGTCCAGGTCTTGCGCCCGCTTGAGGCTGGCGAGGAACGCAGGGTTATCACTCGGTCCCGTGCCGCTGCCAAAGCATTCCAGCACCAGCGCCTGAAGGCCGCTGTCGATCAGTGCATCCAGTTGCCCGGCGGCGATACCTGGCACCAATGGCAGCACGCCCACATTCGCGATGGCCTTGGGTTGGCGGTAATGCAGGGCGGCCGGGATCATTTCGGCCTGGGCGACGCCACCATTACGCTGCAACGCCGCAAACGGATGGCGACCAAAGCTGCGGATCTTCGCGCAACGGGTCGGCGCCATCAGCGCACCGTGGAAGTACAGTTGCACACCCGGTGCCAGGCCTTCGCCCAGCGCCTGCAAGGCACCGCTGACGTTTTCCCAGGCATCGCTGTCGGGTACCCCGGCAGGCAGCATGGAACCGGTGAACACGACCGGCGCGGGCAGGCCCAGCAATTGAAAACTCATGGCGGCCGCGCTGTAGGCCAGGGTGTCGGTGCCGTGCAGGATCAGTACCGCGTCGCAACCCTCGTCCACGGCCTCGACCACGGCGGTGCGCAGGTGCTGCCAGTAGGCGGGGGTCATGTTGGCGCTGTCGATCAGCGGCGACATTTCCCGGAAGCGCCAGGCGGGCAATGGCTGGTTGGCAAGTTGTTCGCGCATGCGCGCTTCGAAACCGGACGCGGGCGCCAGGCCGTTGGCGCTGGCCTGCATGCCGATGGTGCCACCGGTGTAGAGCACCATGATGTTGTGGGATGGGGACATGAGTTTTCTCCTGAACGAAAAACGCCGCCGGGCCCAGAGCATGCCCAAGGCCGGGCGGCGTGTCATCTATCTACCTGGGCTCAGCGTTGCACTTGAACGTTCAGTTCAGCTGCCGGGGCCGCTTGCGGCTTTACCGGGTTGGCCGGCCAGGCCTTGCGGTCCAGGTCCAGGTCAGGGAACTGGCTGGAGTCGAACACCGGGGTCTTGATGCCTGCCGCGCGCTGGTTGTCGTAGTCATTCAGGATGCGCATGGCAATCTTGAACAGGAACGCCAGGGCGAACAGGTTGACGAACGCCAGCAGGGTCATGGTGATGTCGGCGAAGGCGAACACGGTGCTCAGGTTCTCGATCGAGCCCCAGAAAATCAGCACCAGCACCAGCGCGCGGTAGCCCATCAGCACCTTGCGGTTGTTACCCACCAGGAAGCGCAGGTTGCTCTCGCCCAGGTAGTAGTTGTACATGATCGAGGTGAACACGAACAACGCCAGGGCCACCGAGATAAACATGCGGCCCCAGTCACCCACTACAGCCGCCAGGGAGTTCTGGGTCAGGGCAATGCCGTCGCCTTCAAAGCCTGGGGTGTAGAAGCCGGAGAGCAGGATCAGCAATGCGGTGCAGGTGCAGATCACGAAGGTGTCGAGGAACACGCTGAACGCTTGCACCACGCCTTGGGCGATCGGATGTTCCACCGACGCGACCGCTGCCACGTTCGGCGCACTGCCCAGCCCGGCTTCGTTGGCGAACACGCCGCGCTTCACACCCATGATGATCGCGCTGCCCACCAGGCCACCGAAGGCTTGGTCGAGGCCGAAGGCGCTCTTGACGATGGTCGCGAGCATGGCCGGCACATGGTCGAATTGCAGCACGATCACATACAGGGTCACGGCGATGTACACCAGGGTCTTGACCGGTACCAGCAGGTCGGCGATCGACGCGATGCGCTTGATCCCGCCGATGAACACCAGGCCCAGCAGGACTGCGAGGGCCAGGCCGGTGTAGGTGGTATCCAGGCCAAAGGCGTTGTTCAGCGAGTGGGTCACGGCGTGGGCTTGCAGGCCGTTGAACGCAAAGCCGAAGGTCACCAGCAGCAGGAACGCCATGACCATACCCAACCAGCGTTTGTGCAGGCCGTGCTGGATGTAATAGGCCGGGCCGCCACGGTAGGTGCCTTCAGCGTCAGTGCGCTTGTACAGCTGGCCGAGGGAGCACTCGATAAAGCTCGAAGACATGCCCACCAGCGCGGTGACCCACATCCAGAACACGGCACCCGGGCCACCCAGGGTCACGGCGATGCCGACACCCGCGATGTTACCGGCACCCACACGTCCGGCGAGGCTGAGCATCAGCGCCTGGAACGAACTGAGCTGGTCGGAGCTGTTTTTCAGGCTGTCGCGAAACACCGAAAACATGTGGAAAAAGTGACGCAACTGGACGAAACGCGAGCGGATCGTGAAATAACCGCCGAGCCCGACAATGAGCACGATCAGTACTTTCCCTGAGAGGAAGTCGTTGATGACTTCGAGCATGGAGTGTTCCTCGCTGATTTTTCTAATGGCAAACGCAGGACGGTCCTACCCCTCGCATAGCACCAGGCAGTGCGCGACGGTTCGACCCATCCTTTTGCGGGTGTTGTTATTCATGCGGTTTCGCGCGTGTCCGGGCCTCGTTGCCGACGGCCGCTGGCGCGAAGAGGGGCGGCACTATACCTAGGCGAACGTGATCCGTCTGCTCGGACTGATTAAAGGTTTCAGCCAAGGGGTGTCGGGTAGGGGCGATGTTGGAATTTTTATGGGCGTCATTTCACAACCTTGAGGCAAAAAAAAGGGCCTGAAGAACGAGCCTTCAGGCCCTCAAAAGGTGAGAGGTGTCTAGTCCCTCAACCTGGTGAGCGGTGCAACAAACGCTTAGGCCTTCAACGGGACCAAACGTGGAGCGATCATGTTTTCGGGGCGCAGGATGTCGTCGAGCATGGCGTCGTCGAGCAAGCCTTCTTCGCGCACCAGTTCCAGTACGCCGCGGCCGCTTTCGAGGGCGATACGCGCGATGCGGGTGGCGTTTTCATAGCCGATGTACGGGTTCAGCGCGGTGACCAGGCCGATGGAGTGCTCCACCAGCTCGCGGCAGCGGGCTTCGTTGGCGGTGATGCCGACGATGCAGTGTTCGCGCAGCATGTCCATGGCGCGTTGCAGCAGGCGGATGGAGTCGAAGATCTTAAAGGCGATCAGTGGCTCCATCACGTTCAACTGCAGTTGGCCACCTTCGGCCGCCATGGTCAGGGCCAGATCGTTACCGATGACTTGGAACGCCACTTGGTTGACCGCTTCCGGGATCACCGGGTTGACCTTGCCGGGCATGATCGAGCTGCCTGGCTGGCGCGCCGGCAGGTTGATCTCGTTGATACCGGTGCGTGGGCCGCTGGACAGCAGGCGCAGGTCGTTGCAGATCTTCGACAGCTTCACAGCGGTACGCTTGAGCATGCCGGAGAACAGCACGAAGGCGCCCATGTCGGAGGTGGCTTCGATCAGGTCGGCAGCCGGGACCACGGGCTGGCCGCTGATAACGGCCAGGCGTTGTACGGCCAGGGCCTGGTAGCGCGGGTCGGCGTTGATGCCGGTACCGATGGCGGTGCCGCCCAGGTTCACTTCAGTCAGCAGCTCGGGTGCCAGGGTTTTCAGGCGGGCCAGGTCTTCACCGAGGGTGGTGGCGAACGCGCGGAATTCCTGGCCGAGGGTCATCGGCACGGCGTCTTGCAGTTGGGTGCGGCCCATTTTCAGTACGTGGCTGAATTCGACGCCTTTGGCGGCGAACGCCTGGATCAGGCTGTCGAGGCTGGCCAGCAGCGCGTCATGGCCCAACAGCAGACCCAGGCGGATCGCGGTGGGGTAGGCGTCGTTGGTCGACTGCGCCATGTTCACGTCGTTGTTGGGGTGCAGGTACTGGTACTCGCCCTTCTGGTGGCCCATGGCCTCCAGTGCGATGTTGGCGATGACTTCGTTGGCATTCATGTTGGTTGAAGTGCCGGCGCCGCCTTGAATCATGTCCACCACGAATTCTTCGTGGAAATCGCCGCGGATCAGACGGGCACAGGCTTCGCTGATAGCGGCGTGCTTGGCTTCGCTGAGCTGGCCCAACTCACGGTTGGCGTCAGCGGCAGCTTGCTTGACCATTGCCAGGCCGACCACCAATTTCGGGTAATGCGAAATCGGAACGCCCGAGAGGCGGAAGTTATTCACCGCTCGCAGGGTCTGGATGCCGTAATACGCTTGAGCGGGTACTTCGAGTACGCCAAGCAGGTCTTTTTCTGTGCGGAATGATGCAGCGGAGGACATGACGGAAATCATCTCGATATGGACCCGGAACAGGCCGGAACGCTGCGAATGCTAGGCCTGTAGGAAATTTTGGGCCAATGCTGTTAAACACTGGCCTATGCATAAACGGCATAATGCAGGTGTGACCCGGCTATCATGACGGGCGTGTGTGCCAAAATGGTGCGTATCCGTGGGAGGCAGTGATGAACCTTGAGAGCAAATGGCTGGAAGACTTCAGCGCCTTGGCGGCGACTCGCAGCTTTTCCCAGGCGGCGGAGCGACGGTTTGTCACCCAGCCAGCGTTCAGCCGACGTATTCGCAGCCTTGAGGCCGCACTGGGCCTGACCCTGGTCAACCGCTCGCGCACGCCGGTTGAGCTGACGGCGGCCGGGCAACTGTTCCTGGTCACCGCGCGCACCGTGGTCGAACAACTCGGTGAAGTGCTGCGCCATTTGCATCATCTGGAAGGCGGGCAGGGCGAGGTCATGCAAGTGGCCGCTGCCCACTCCCTGGCATTGGGCTTCTTCCCGCGCTGGATCGCACAACTGCGCAATGAAGGTCTGAACATCGCCACGCGGCTGGTGGCCACCAACGTCGGCGACGCCGTACACGCCCTGCGCGAAGGTGGTTGCGACCTGATGCTGGCGTTCTATGACCCGGATGCGGCGATGCAGATGGACGCCGAGATCTTCCCGTCGCTGCACCTGGGCAACACCGAAATGCTCCCGGTGTGCGCGGCCGACGCCGAGGGCAAGCCGCTGTTCGATCTGGAAGGCGAGGGCAGCGTGCCGTTGCTGGCCTACAGTGCTGGCGCGTTCCTCGGCCGTTCGGTGCATTTGCTGTTACGTCAACGCGCCCTGCGTTTTACCACGGTTTACGAAACGGCCATGGCCGACAGCCTCAAGAGCATGGCCCTGGAAGGCCTGGGTATTGCCTGGGTGCCGCAATTGAGTGTGCGTGCCGAACTGGCGCGCGGTGAATTGGTGGTGTGCGGCGGGCCGCAATGGCATGTGCCGCTGGAAATTCGGCTGTATCGCTGTGCGTTGGTGCGTAAGGCGAATGTGCGGTTGTTGTGGCGTAAGTTGGAAGGTGGGGCGGCGCAGAACACCTGAGCCCAATCTCGGGCCGAATGCAGGGCAAATGTGGAAGGGGGGCTTGCCCCCGATTGCGGTGTGTCAGGCACTGACTATGTCACTACTACACTACTATCGGGGTGTAGCCCCCTCCCACAGGGTTTTGTGGTGATCTGGCTGACTTGAAAGTCAATAAAACCGCCGGTTTGCGCGGCTAGACAGATGGTCATCCCAGGGGCTGTTTATCTGCGTTATTACGGTATACTGCGCGGCCTTCGGCCGGTCCAACCGGCCAAATTTCGTACAACAAGCCACGCCGGATTTCCCGCGTGGCTTGTTGTTTTTTGACGCGCCTGCGGGCGCCCAGAGAGAAGAGGCACGACGATGAGTGCATTGGTTGGCGTGATCATGGGCTCCAAGTCCGATTGGTCCACCCTTAGCCACACCGCCGATATGCTGGAAAAACTCGGCATTCCGTATGAAGTGAAAGTGGTCTCTGCCCACCGCACCCCGGACTTGCTGTTCCAGTATGCCGATGAAGCAGAATCCCGTGGCATTGAGGTGATCATCGCCGGTGCCGGCGGTGCAGCGCACCTGCCAGGCATGTGTGCGGCCAAGACCCACCTGCCGGTGCTCGGCGTGCCGGTGCAGTCGTCGATGCTCTCGGGCGTGGATTCGCTGTTGTCCATCGTGCAGATGCCGGCCGGCATCCCGGTGGCGACCCTGGCAATCGGCAAGGCCGGCGCGATCAATGCCGCCTTGCTGTCTGCCAGCATCCTGGGCGCCAAGCATCCGCAGTTCCACGCTGCGCTGAAAAAATTCCGTGCTGAGCAGACAGACAGCGTGCTGGACAATCCAGACCCACGCATTGCCTGAGGTTGTTGACGATGAAAATCGGTGTAATCGGTGGCGGCCAACTGGGCCGCATGCTGGCCTTGGCGGGAACCCCGCTGGGGATGAACTTTGCTTTCCTGGACCCGGCGCCGGACGCCTGCGCGGCGGCCCTCGGTGAACACCTGCGCGCTGACTACAGCGACCCGGATCACCTGCGCCAGCTGGCGGACGAAGTTGACCTGGTGACCTTCGAGTTCGAAAGTGTCCCGGCTGAAACCGTGGCGTTCCTGTCGCAGTTCGTGCCGGTATACCCGAGCGCCGAAGCCTTGCGTATCGCTCGCGACCGCTGGTTCGAGAAGAGCATGTTCAAGGACCTGGGCATTCCAACCCCGGCCTTCGCCGATATCCAGTCCCAGGCGGACCTGGACGCCGCCGTTGCCAGTATCGGCCTGCCGGCTGTGCTGAAAACCCGCACCCTGGGTTACGACGGTAAGGGCCAGAAAGTCCTGCGCACCCCAGCGGATGTGGTCGGCACCTTCGCCGAGCTGGGCAGCGTGGCTTGCCTGCTGGAAGGCTTCGTACCCTTCACCGGTGAAGTGTCGTTGATCGCCGTGCGCGCCCGTGATGGCGAAACCCGCTTTTATCCGCTGGTGCACAACACTCACGACAGCGGCATCCTCAAACTGTCCGTGGCCAGCACCGATCACCCGTTGCAGGCCCTGGCCGAAGACTATTCCAGCCGCGTGCTCAAGCAGCTGGATTATGTCGGTGTGATGGCGTTCGAGTTCTTTGAAGTCGACGGTGGCCTCAAGGCCAACGAAATCGCCCCGCGTGTACACAACTCCGGGCACTGGACCACCGAAGGCGCCGAGTGCAGCCAGTTTGAAAACCACCTGCGTGCTATCGCAGGCTTGCCCCTGGGTTCCACGGCCAAGGTGGGCGAGAGCGCGATGCTCAACTTTATCGGCGTCGTGCCGTCGGTCGAGCGCGTCATTGCCATCGATGACTGCCACCTGCATCACTACGGCAAGGCCTTCAAGGCCGGGCGCAAGGTCGGCCACGCCAACCTGCGCTGCAAGGATCGCGCAACGCTGCAAGCGCAGATCCTCAAGGTCGAAGCGCTGATCGCCGAGCAATAAACACAGGGGGCGGCGGGAACCATTCGGCTATCGCCGTCCTCTGATTGCAGGATGCCAAAGCCTGTCCAGGCTTTGGCATAGCTCACTTCATTCAGAGGGAAATGCCATGGGTATCATCGGAACCATCTTTATCGGCTTGATCGTCGGCCTGCTGGCGCGTTTCCTCAAGCCCGGCGACGACAGCATGGGTTGGATCATGACCATCCTGTTGGGTATCGCCGGTTCCCTGGCCGCGACCTACGGTGGTCAGGCACTGGGTATCTACCAGGCAGGCCAAGGTGCGGGCTTTATCGGCGCACTCGTCGGCGCAATCATCCTGCTGGTGATCTACGGCCTGATCAAAAAGAACTGATCAGCCGACAAAGTCCTCTGCGCTGCGCAGGCGCAGAGGGCTAGAATGCTCGGCACTTGTTACTTGCCGAGCCTTTCCATGCGCCGTTTTCTGTTGACTCTTCTCTTGCTGGGCTCTGGCCTGGCACACGCCGGCGAACTGCCGGAAACCGACTGGCTCGACCTGATGCCGCTGTCGGACCAGAAGGCCCTCGAGGCCATGCCCGAGATCGACCACAACTCCCCCGAAGCCCAAGGCACCTTCACCGATAAAGGTGGCTTGAAGCAGAGCAAAGGCTTGCCGGCGGTGATGTATTCCACCAAGACCGTGGCCGCCATGAACGGCAAGAACATCCGCATCGGCGGCTACCCGGTCCCGTTGGAAACCGATGCCAAGGGCCGCAGTACGCTGTTCTTCCTGGTGCCCTACCCAGGCGCGTGTATCCACGTGCCGCCACCGCCACCTAACCAGTTGGTGCTGGTGCGCTATCCCAAGGGCTTGAAGTTGGATGATATCTACACGCCGCTGTGGGTCACGGGCACGTTGAAGGTGGAGAAGGTGAATAACGACCTGGCGGATGCGGCGTATGCGCTGGATGCGGGCAAGGTGCGGGTGGTGAAGGAGTCGGATCTCTAAACCACACTGCAAATCAATGTGGGAGGGGGCTTGCCCCCGATAGCGGTGATGAAGTCACCAGAGACAGTGACTGACCCCCTGCAATCGGGAGCAAGCCCCCTCCCACATTTTGATTGGGTTTACAAAGTGATACTGGTGATGCTCACGCCCAGCGTGTGGCTTTCACCCGGCGCCAACGCCACCACATCATCCAGCACATTCGCCGTCTCGATGCACAGCATGCCCTGCCAGCCATCGTCGGCCATGTCGTCGAAAGCCTTGGCGCGTTCGGTCCAGGGGTTCCAGATCACGGTGGATTTCGAGCCTTGGCTGGTGAGCTGGATGCGGCGCTGCCAGTCGTTATCGACGATGTTCAGTTGCGCGGGTGTATCGAGGTAGATGCGGTCGGTCTCGGCGCTGAACTGCAGCAGGCCGGTTTGCGTCTTCTCGCTCCAGCCATCGGCGGTATCGATGTACGCCGAGCCGTCCAGGCCTTCGACCTGCACGTTGCGTACGTCGCTGACGGCGAAGTAGGTGTGCAGCGCCTGGCTGAGCGTGACAGTGTGGTCGCCACGGTTATGGCTGGTCAGATGGATATGCAGTTGGTCGTCCAACAGCAGGCTCAGCTTCAGGTCGACCTGATGGGGCCAGCCGGGGAAGCCGCCTGTGGGCACTGGCAGCACCAGGTCGACGCGCAACCCTGTGCCTTCAAGTGCGGTCCCGGCCAACGCCCATAGGGCGGTGCGCACAAAACCGTGGGCGCCGGCCGGGGTATCACTCTGGCGCATCGCCTTGACGCTTTGAGGGTTGCGATCGAACACGCCAAACCACGGCCAGCACACCGGCACACCCGTGCGAATGCCTTTGCCTGTCTTGAACACGGCGGCCTTGTTCGGCCAGATCAGCGGCTGCTCGCCTGCGCGTTGGTAACTGATGATGTGCGCGCCCTGCTGGGCCACCATCAGTTGCGCACCGTTGTGGCGGATGCGCCAGCAGTCCAGCTCGTCGACTTTCACGGTTTCAACGTGGGGCGTAGGCATACAAAAGCACTCTCAATGGCAGGCAATGGGGCAATTGACCGTCAAAACCCGGCGAGGTTTAACGCGCGCGCGACGGCACCGAACGTGTGCGGCCACTGCCATCGATGGCAACGAACACGAATACCGCCTCGGTCACCTTGCGCCATTCGCTGGACAGCGGGTCATCGCTCCACACTTCGACCATCATCTGGATCGAGCTGCGGCCGATTTCCAGGGCCTGGGTATAGAAGGACAATTGCGCGCCCACGGCGACCGGCACCAGGAACGCCATGCGATCAATGGCCACGGTGGCGACACGACCGCCGGCGACTTTACTTGCCATCGCGGTGCCGGCCAGGTCCATTTGCGAGACCAGCCAGCCGCCGAAGATATCGCCGAAACCGTTGGTTTCACGCGGAAGCGCGGTGATTTGCAGGGCGAGATCGCCTTGCGGGATAGGATCTTCTTGTTCGAGTTCGATCATGCCGGGGGTGCCTCTGACCCGTGAAGCTTTTTATAGATGGTGCAAAGTGGATAGCCGACTGGTGGAAAAACGTTTCAGCACAAACATACTCCGTTCGATACGTTTCTCGTAAGGCGTACTAAAGGGAAACTCTGCCAAACCGGCTGGGTGGCACCCAACGGCGTTTTGGCACAGCAGCCCGTCAAGGATGCGGGTCTTGCGCATGCAAGGGCCGAGTATATCGAGACCCTGACGCCACGACGACCTCCCGGCGCTCATTTGGTCGGTAAATAGACGCTGTAATGGGGCTTTTTCGGGCAACTGTTCTTCTATCCAGCTTAACGGGTGTCCCGCGACGGGATTATTTCGTCCATCTGCACAGTTAACCGTTCGGCGCTGTGCTTTTTCCAACGATTTGCTATCTTGCCAGACCCGCCGCCAGTCGCGGGCATGTCGTCCTTATTACGCTGATTACTATAAGAGAAGCTCTGCCATGTCCTCCGTGCCCGCAAGCAGTGCGCAACCGTCGCGCCCGCTGACCCGCAACGACTACAAAACCCTGTCGCTGTCTGCCTTGGGCGGGGCGCTGGAGTTCTACGACTTCATCATCTTCGTGTTTTTCGCCACGGTGGTCGGAAAACTGTTCTTCCCCGCCGACATGCCCGAATGGCTGCGCATGATGCAGACCTTCGGCATTTTCGCCGCCGGTTACCTGGCACGCCCATTGGGCGGCATCATCATGGCGCACTTCGGTGACCTGCTGGGCCGCAAGAAAATGTTCACCCTCAGCATCTTCATGATGGCCGTGCCGACCCTGATCATGGGCCTGCTGCCGACCTACGCGCAGATCGGCCTGTGGGCGCCGATCCTGTTGCTGCTGATGCGCGTGATCCAGGGGGCGGCCATCGGCGGCGAAGTGCCGGGTGCTTGGGTGTTCGTCTCCGAACACGTTCCGCCGCGTCACATCGGCTACGCCTGCGGTACCCTGACCAGCGGCCTCACCGCCGGCATCCTGCTGGGCTCGCTGGTGGCCACCGCCATCAACACTATTTATAGCCCCGAGCAGGTCTCGGATTACGCCTGGCGGATTCCGTTCTTGCTGGGCGGTGTATTTGGCCTGCTGTCGGTGTACCTGCGCCGCTGGCTGCACGAAACCCCGATCTTTGCCGAGATGCAGCAGCGCAAGACCCTGGCCGCCGAGCTGCCATTGCGCGCCGTACTGCGTGACCATCGTGGCGCCATCGTGCTGTCGATGCTGTTGACCTGGCTGTTGTCGGCCGGCGTCGTGGTGGTCATCCTGATGACTCCGACCGTGCTGCAGACCATCTACCACTTCACTCCGACCATTGCGCTGCAAGCCAACAGCCTGGCCATCGTGACCCTGAGCCTGGGCTGTATTGCCTCCGGTGCCCTGGCCGACCGTTTCGGTGCCGGGCGCGTACTGGTTGCCGGTTGCGCGCTGTTGCTGGCGACGTCGTGGACGCTTTACCACAGCTTGCTGGACCACCCCGACTGGTTGTTCCCGCTGTACGCCCTGACCGGTCTGTTCGTCGGCACCATTGGCGTGGTGCCTTACGTGATGGTCAAAGCCTTCCCGCCCGTGGTGCGCTTCAGTGGTTTGTCATTCTCCTACAACGTGGCCTACGCGGTGTTCGGTGGGCTGACGCCGTTGGCCGTGTCGTTGCTGATGAAGGAAAGCCCGATGGGCCCGGCTTACTACGTTGCCGTCCTGTGTGTGATGGGGATGGTGGTGGGTGGGTACCTGTGGAAGCGCGGGCGCTGACGGCCGACTGATCACCTGTGGCGGGCGCGTTCGCCACAGGTGATGTTTGCCTCATCAATAATGTCAGAGTGTTTCCGAATAACCGTTACGCCCGCCTCAACCCTCGCAGAACCCCTGTGTTTCCGAAGTTTTCCCCGCGTTGCTGCGTTTCATCATCGATGATGGCCTTTCATCTAATTGTCATATTCCAGACATAGAGTGTTCACACGGCCTCTCGATACTTGGCCCCGATCCAATTATCCCTATCTGCTAGGAGCAAGGCATGAAACTGAAACGTTTGATGGCGGCAATGACTTTTGTCGCTGCTGGCGTTGCGACCGCCAACGCGGTGGCCGCTGGTGTTGACCCGGCAATTCCGGCTTATGTGAAGACCACTGGTGTGTCGGGCAACTTGTCCAGCGTCGGTTCCGATACCCTGGCCAACCTGATGACCCTGTGGGCTGAGGGTTACAAAAAGGAATACCCGAACGTCAACATCCAGATTCAAGCTGCTGGTTCTGCCACCGCGCCTCCTGCGCTGACTGAAGGCACTTCCAACCTGGGCCCGATGAGCCGCAAGATGAAGGACACCGAACTGGCGGCCTTCGAGCAGAAGTACGGCTACAAGCCAACCGCTATCCCGGTTGCCGTGGACGCCCTGGCGGTGTTCGTGCACAAGGACAACCCGATCCAGCACCTGACCATGGAGCAAGTCGACGCGATCTTCTCCTCGACTCGCCTGTGCGGTGGCAAAGCCGACGTGAAAACCTGGGGCGACCTGGGTGTGACCGGCGACCTGGCCAACAAACCAGTGCAACTGTTCGGTCGTAACTCGGTGTCCGGCACCTACGGCTACTTCAAGGAAGAAGCCCTGTGCAAAGGCGACTACAAGCCTAACGTGAACGAACAACCTGGCTCGGCTTCGGTCGTGCAGTCGATCAGCTCCTCGCTGAACGGCATCGGTTACTCGGGTATCGGCTACAAGACCGCCAGCGTGAAAACCGTGGCCCTGGCCAAGAAAGGCAGCACTGACTTCATCGAAGACAGCGAAGAAAACGCCCTGAACGGCAAATACCCGCTGTCGCGCTTCCTCTACGTGTACGTCAACAAAGCCCCGAACAAGCCTCTGGCCCCGCTGGAAGCTGAGTTCGTGAAACTGGTTCTGTCCAAACAGGGCCAGGAAGTTGTAGTGAAAGACGGCTACATCCCGCTGCCAGCCAAAGTTGCCGCCAAGGCCCTGGCTGACCTGGGTCTGAAAGAAGGCAACTGATTGCCTCTGCGGGAACCGGTACGCCGGTTCCCGCATCACTAATTTTCAATCCGCTGCCAGCCCTGCTTCGCGGCGGATTTCTTGCGTCACTGCATTGTCATCTTTCTGTCATACAGGATCGCTAGGGTGTGCGCATGAATGATCTGGCCAATTCCACCATGACGACAACTTCTCCCCCCAAGCGCATTGATTTCAATACGCCTGAGCTGCAACGCAAGCGCCGCATCCGCGCGCTCAAGGATCGCCTGACCCGTTGGTACGTACTGATTGGCGGCCTCGCCGTCCTCGGCGCCATTACCCTGATTTTCTTCTTTCTTGCCTATGTGGTTGCGCCACTGTTCCAAGGTGCTTCCCTGACCAAGGAAGACGCGCTGACCCCGGCCTGGATCCAGGACGCCGGCAAGCCGTTGATGATTTCCCTGGAGGAACAGAACCAGGTGGCCATGCGGGTTTCCGACAAGGGCCAGGCGCTGTTCTTTGATGTCGCCACCGGTGCCGAACTCAAGCGTTTCGATCTGCCGCTGCCGGCGGGTGCGAGCGTAGCGTCAATCGGTGAAGACCAGCCGGGCAGCCCGCTGGTGATCCTCGGCTTTTCCAATGGCCAGTCCCTGGTGTTCCGCCACACCTATAAGGTGTCGTACCCGGACGGCAAGAAAACCATCACGCCTGCGATTGAATACCCCTACGGTGAAACGCCCATCGTGCTCGACGATGCCGGCCGCCCGTTGGAGCACGTCGCCCTCAACGCCACCGACTCGTCGCTGGTGGTTGCCGGCTCGGCGGGTTCGCACTTGAACGTGCTGACCCTGAGCCGTGAAGAAAACATGATGACCGGCGACGTCACCAGCGAGCAGAAGCGTATCGAGCTGCCGCAGATGACTGAGCCGGTGAAGGCGATCTTCATCGACCCGCGACAGCAGTGGCTGTATGTGATTAACGGTCGCGCCCTGGCCGATGTGTTCAGCCTGCGCGACAAGAGCCTCAATGGTCGCTACAAGTTGCTGGAAGACGCCAACGCTGAAATCACCGCCAGCACTCAACTGGTAGGCGGTATCTCGCTGATTATCGGCAACTCCAAGGGTGGCCTGGCCCAGTGGTTCATGGCCCGCGACCCGGATGGCGAGCAGCGCCTGAAGCAGATCCGCACCTTCCAGATGGGCACCGCGCCCATCGTGGAAATCACCGCCGAAGAGCGTCGCAAAGGCTTCACCGCCCTCGATGCTTCCGGCAAGTTCGGCGTGTTCCACAGCACCGCCCACCGCACCCTGCTGGTGGATCCGGTGGTCGACGGCCAGGGCGTGTTCGGCCTGTCGCCTCGCGCCAACCGTGTGATCGTCGAAGCCGGCGGCAAGCTGCAACCGCTGCTGCTGGACAACCCGCACCCGGAAGTGTCCTGGAGCGCGTTGTGGAGCAAGGTCTGGTACGAAAACTACGACGAGCCTAAATACGTCTGGCAATCGACCGCCGCCAACACGGACTTCGAACCCAAGATGAGCCTGGCCCCGCTGACCTTCGGTACCTTGAAGGCCGCGTTCTACGCCATGCTGCTGGCCGCGCCACTGGCCATTGCCGCCGCGATCTATACCGCTTACTTCATGGCCCCGAGCCTGCGCCGCAAGGTCAAGCCGGTGATCGAACTGATGGAAGCGATGCCGACGGTGATCCTTGGCTTCTTCGCCGGCCTGTTCCTGGCGCCGTATGTCGAAGGGCATCTACCGGGGATTTTCAGTCTGCTGATGCTGGTGCCGATTGGCATCCTGGTGGCCGGTTTTATCTTCAGCCGCCTGCCTGAGTCTATCCGCCTGCGGGTACCCGATGGCTGGGAAAGCGCGATCCTGATCCCGGTGATCCTGTTGGTGGGCTGGCTCTCGCTGTACATGAGCCCGTACCTGGAAACCTGGTTCTTCGGCGGCGACATGCGCATGTGGATCTCCCATGACCTCGGCATTACCTACGACCAGCGCAACGCCCTGGTGGTTGGCCTGGCCATGGGGTTTGCAGTGATCCCGAACATCTACTCCATCGCCGAAGACGCCGTGTTCAGCGTGCCGCGCGGCCTGACCCTGGGCTCCCTGGCCCTGGGCGCCACGCCGTGGCAGACCATGACCCGCGTCGTCATCCTGACCGCCAGCCCGGGGATTTTCTCGGCGCTGATGATCGGCATGGGCCGCGCCGTGGGCGAGACCATGATCGTGCTGATGGCCACCGGTAACACGCCGGTGATGGAGATGAACCTGTTCGAAGGCCTGCGCACCCTGGCGGCCAACGTCGCCGTGGAGATGCCCGAGTCGGAAGTGGGCGGCAGTCACTACCGCGTGCTGTTCCTCTCGGCACTGGTGCTGCTGCTGTTCACCTTCATCATGAACACCCTCGCCGAGCTGATCCGTCAGCGTCTGCGCAAGAAATACTCGTCGCTTTAAGAAAGGTAGAAGTCTGTGAAACAGAACTCCCTGAATGGATGGTTCAAGAGCGGCGCTCCCGGCGTCTGGATCAGCGGTGGCGCGGTGTCCATCGCGGTCATCATGACCATTGGTTTGCTGGCGGTGATTGCCGTGCGTGGCCTGGGCCACTTCTGGCCGGCTGACCTGATCCAGGCCAACTACAACGTGCCGGGCCAGGAAAACCATATCGTCATCGGCGAAGTGGTGCAGAAAGAAGAAGTGCCGCGCGAGCGCCTGAAAAGCGCTGGCCTGCCGGTGCCCGATGCGGGCCCGGAATTCATGACCCGCGAGCTGATCAAGGTCGGCAACCGTGACCTGAACGGCAACGACTTCACCTGGATCGTCGGCGAGTGGTTGAAGGACCAGAGCACGCCGAAGAACCTGATGACTATCGAGCGTCGCGAGTGGGGCAACTTCTACGGCACCCTGGTCAACGTCAAGCAGGATGGCAAGGTCATCGCTGAAGGCGAGGCCGCGTGGCCGGAACTGCAAGCCCGCGTCGACCGCGTGAACAAGCTGGCGGCTCAACTCAAGACCCTGGAGAAGTCCGACATCGGCGCGATCAACGCCGGCCTCGAACGTATTCGCCTGCACGGTCGCAAGCTGGAACTGGAAGGCAAGCTCGACGCCGCCGCCCAGGCCGACATGGATGCCGACCGCGCCGAACTGAACGCCCGCTACCAGGACATCGAAGCGCGCCTGGCCGACCTGCACGCCCAGTTCAACCGCGACGCCTTGACCGCCCGCGATGCGAACGGCAAGGAAGTGGAAATCGGCATCGGCAAAGTGGTACACGCCTACCAGCCGAACGCCATGGGCACGATGACCAAGATCGGCTTCTACTTCAGCAAGGTCTGGGAGTTCCTCAGCGACGACCCACGGGAAGCCAACACCGAAGGCGGGATCTTCCCGGCCATCTTCGGCACCGTGATGATGACCCTGATCATGGCGATGATCGTGACCCCGTTCGGCGTGCTGGCAGCGGTGTATCTGCGTGAATACGCCAAGCAGAACACCCTGACGCGGATTATCCGCATCGCCGTGAACAACCTGGCGGGTGTACCGGCCATCGTCTACGGCGTGTTCGGCCTGGGGTTCTTCGTGTATGTATTGGGTGGCTCGGTCGACCGTTTGTTCTTCGCCGAAGCCCTGCCGGCCCCGACCTTCGGCACCCCAGGCCTGCTCTGGGCCTCGCTGACCCTGGCGCTGCTGGCGGTGCCGGTGGTGATCGTGGCCACTGAAGAAGGCTTGGCGCGGATTCCTCGCACCGTGCGTGAGGGGTCCCTGGCACTGGGCGCGACCAAGGCGGAAACGTTGTGGAAGATCGTGCTGCCGATGGCCAGCCCGGCGATGATGACCGGCATGATCCTCGCCGTGGCGCGCGCCGCCGGTGAAGTGGCGCCGCTGATGCTGGTGGGTGTGGTCAAGCTGGCGCCGTCGCTGCCGCTGGATGGCAACTACCCGTACCTGCACCTGGACCAGAAGATCATGCACCTGGGCTTCCATATTTATGACGTCGGCTTCCAGAGCCCCAACGTCGAGGCCGCACGGCCGCTGGTGTACGCCACCGCGTTGTTGCTGGTGCTGGTGATCGCTACGTTGAACCTGTCGGCGGTGTGGATTCGCAACCACCTGCGCGAGAAGTACAAGGCGTTGGACAGCTGATCGGAATTGAACGCGGACTTATTTGTGGGAGGGGGCGGTGTGCCAGCCAGCACACATGCTCCTGATACACCGCTATCGGGGGCAAGCCCCCTCCCACACAACAGCACAGGGAGCATCCCATGCAACACGAAACCCAATCCCACGGCATCAACATGTCTGCCCTGGGGCGTGACAAGCAGAGCCTGAGCCTGGCCCAGGAGACCGTGGCCATCGAAGTGCCCGGCCTGAGCCTGTACTACGGTGAAAAGCAGGCGTTGTTCGACGTCAGCATGAACATCCCCAAGCAGCGCGTGACCGCCTTTATCGGCCCCTCGGGCTGCGGCAAGTCCACCCTGCTGCGCACGTTCAACCGCATGAACGACCTGGTGGACGGTTGCCGCGTGGACGGTGCGATCAACCTCTACGGCACCAACATCTACCGCAAGGGCGAAGACGTGGCCGAGTTGCGTCGTCGCGTGGGCATGGTGTTCCAGAAGCCCAACCCGTTCCCCAAGACCATCTACGAAAATGTGGTCTACGGCCTGCGCATCCAAGGCATCAACAAGAAACGTATCCTTGATGAGGCCGTGGAGTGGGCACTCAAGGGCGCGGCGCTGTGGGATGAGGTCAAGGACCGCCTGCATGAGTCAGCGCTGGGCCTGTCCGGCGGCCAGCAGCAACGTCTGGTGATTGCGCGCACCATCGCCGTGGAGCCGGAAGTGCTGCTGCTCGACGAACCGTGCTCGGCACTCGACCCGATCTCGACGCTGAAAGTGGAAGAACTGATCTACGAGCTCAAGTCCAAGTTCACCATCGTCATCGTGACCCACAACATGCAACAGGCGGCGCGGGTTTCCGACTACACCGCGTTCATGTACATGGGCAAGCTGGTGGAGTTCGGCGATACCGATACCCTGTTCACCAATCCGGCAAAAAAACAGACCGAAGACTACATCACCGGTCGCTACGGCTAGGAAGCCGTGGTTCACATTGCACTGACGCTGCGGTTCTCCGCACCTTACCGGACGCTCCAAGGACGCCAACATGATTAGCAAAGAAGGCCTTACCCATCACATCTCCGCGCAGTTCAATGCCGAGCTTGAGGAAGTGCGCAGCCACCTCCTGGCGATGGGCGGGCTGGTGGAGAAGCAAGTCAACGATGCGGTCACCGCGCTGATCGAGGCCGACTCGGGCCTGGCCCAGCAAGTGCGTGAGATCGATGACCAGATCAACCAGATGGAACGCAACATCGATGAAGAATGCCTGCGCATTCTTGCCCGTCGCCAGCCGGCGGCGTCCGACTTGCGTTTGATCATCAGCATTTCCAAGTCGGTGATCGATCTTGAGCGCATCGGCGACGAAGCCACCAAGATTGCCCGTCGCGCCATCCAGCTGTGTGAAGAAGGCGAAGCCCCGCGCGGCTACGTGGAAGTGCGCCATATCGGCGACCAGGTGCGCAACATGGTGCGCGACGCGCTTGACGCATTTGCCCGCTTCGATGCCGAGCTGGCATTGTCAGTGGCCCAGTACGACAAGATCATCGACCGTGAGTACAAGACGGCGTTGCGTGAGCTGGCGACCTACATGATGGAAGACCCGCGCTCTATCTCAAGGGTCTTGAGCATTATCTGGGTGCTGCGCTCCCTGGAGCGGATCGGCGACCACGCGCGCAATATCTCGGAACTGGTGATCTATCTGGTACGCGGCACCGACGTACGGCACATGGGCCTCAAGCGCATGAAAGCGGAAGTTGAAGGTTCAGTCGATCAAATCCCTAATGTTCCTGGCGAATCTGACGATAAGTAAGGTTGCCCGAGAAATTAACGCCCGGCCTTTGGTCGGGCGTTTTTGTTCGTGGCAGCTGAATTTTTTACGGATCGGACGAAAGAAAGTCCGAACGTGACGATAGAGTTTTGGCAAAATGCCATTAGTCAGGCGTTCTGCGTGCCGCGGTTTTTATAGGATAAAGGGTCGATGAGTAAAGTCAGTGTATTGGTGGTGGATGACGCCTCGTTTATTCGCGACCTGGTGAAGAAGTGCCTGCGCAACTACTTCCCGGGCATCAAGATCGAAGATGCGGTGAACGGTAAAAAGGCCCAGGCCATCCTGATGCGCGAAACCTTCGATCTGGTGCTGTGCGACTGGGAAATGCCGGAGATGTCCGGGCTTGAGCTATTGACCTGGTGCCGCGAACAGGCGCACCTCAAGGCCATGCCATTCGTGATGGTGACCAGCCGTGGCGACAAGGAAAACGTGGTCCAGGCGATCCAGGCCGGTGTATCCGGCTACGTCAGCAAGCCGTTCACCAACGAGCAGTTGCTGAACAAGGTCAAGCAGGCCCTGCACAAAATCGGCCGTCTCGACGCCTTAGTCGCCAGCGCACCGACCAAGATGAACTCGGCTTTCGGCAACGACTCGCTGAGCGCCCTGACCGGCGGCAAGCCTGAAGCGGTCAAGGCCGCTCCGGTCGCGGCCGTGGCGCCCAGCCGCGGCTTGCTCAACAGCCCACCCGTGCAAGCGGCGCCAGCAGCGGGGGCGCCGTCGGGTGGTCGTGGCCAGGGCCAATTGCGCCTGTCCAGCGGCACCCAACAGTGTGTGATCAAGGCGCTGAGCATCAAGGAGGCGCTGCTGGTGGTGCGTCGCGGTGAGGTCCTGCCCCAGGTACTGGAAAGCGCGGTACTCGACCTTGAGCAGGGCGACAACGCCGAAGTCGCGCGCCTCAACGGCTACCTGCACGCCATTGTGGCGTTCGAGCCCAAGCCCGACAGTGACTGGCTGCAACTGACCTTCCGGTTCATCGACCAGGATGCGCAAAAGCTTGACTACATCTCGCGCCTGATCGCGCGCGGCACGGCGCAGAAGCATTTTGTGCCGGGCGCCTGACCCTCGAGACAACTGAAAAATGTGGGAGGGGGCTTGCCCCCGATAGCGGTGTGTCAGCTAACGAATACTTGGCTGAAGGACTGCTATCGGGGGCAAGCCCTCTCCCACATTGGATCTCCATTGTGGCGTACAAAGTTGTCATGATCCGTTGCTAACCTGCCGCTCAGTCATCCCGGCAGGTTCACACCATGCTCATGCGCTTTTTGCTGTGCTGCGGGCTTGCAACGGTCGCCGTGTCGACCCAGGCCATGACCCTCTACAAATCCGTCGATGCCAATGGCCTGGTGTTTTTCAGCGACCGGTATACGCCTGGCGCCCAGGCGTTCGTGATCCGGGAGCGCAAGGTTGAGCGACCGATGCTTGTCGTGCCCAGGCCCGATCGTCCACAACAAGCTTACCGCTACCCCTTGCCTTGGCGCGGCGGCCCTTTCCGCCTGACCCAGGGCCCCAACGGCAGCTTCAGCCACACCGACGCCAAGAGCCGCTACGCCATGGACATTGCCATGCCTGAAGGCACGCCGATTATTGCCGCCCGCAGCGGTGTGGTGGTGAAGACCGAGAACGAGCAGGCCGGGCGGGGCAATGATGCGTCGGGGAATTTTGTGCGGGTGCGGCACGACGATGGCACCGAGGGCGTGTACCTGCATCTCAAGCGAGGGTCGGTCAGTGTGAGGGTAGGGCAACGCGTGGCAGTGGGGAGCCCGCTGGCGTTATCGGGCAATACCGGCAACAGCAGCGGGCCGCATCTGCACTTCGTGGTGCAGCGGCCCACCGAGGCGGGGCTGGTGTCGATCCCGTATGAATTCAACCAGCCCGTCGGCGCATTGCCCAATTTTGCATTGGGCAATTGACGGCAGGAGCGGGCAAGCCCGCGCCTGCGGTTAGTCGAGCAGTAACACCTTGGCCAGCACGATCTTCGGTCCTTTCATCTTCTTGATGATGATCCGCAAGCCCTCAACCTCCAGCACTTCTTCCTCTTCAGGCACCCGCTTGAGGGTGTCGTAGACCAGCCCGGCCAAGGTTTCAGCCTCGATGTGGTCCAGGTCGACGCCCAGCAGGCGTTCCACCTTGAACAGCGGCGTATCGCCCCGTACCAGCAGCTTGCCCGGCTGATAGGCGAGGATACCGCGCTCGGCCTTGCGGTGTTCGTCCTGAATATCGCCTACCAGCACTTCCAGCACGTCTTCCATGGTCAGGTAGCCGATGACCTTGCCGTCGGCTTCTTCCACCAGGGCGAAATGCGCGCCGCCCTTGCGGAACTGCTCCAGCAACTGTGACAACGGCATGTGCCGTGACACGCGTTCCAGCGGGCGGGTCAGCTCGGCCAGGTTGAACGACTCGGGGAGGTGGTCCAGGGCCGCCAGTTCCAGCAGCAGGTCCTTGATGTGCAAAAGGCCGACAAACTCGTTGCGCACCGCGTCATACACGGGGTAACGGCTGAATTTGTGGCGACGGAACAGCGCGAGGATTTCCTTGAGCGGGGCGTTGAAGTCCAGGGTCACCAGGTCTTCCCGGGAGTTGGCCCAGTCCACCACTTCCAGCTCGCCCATTTCCACGGCCGACGCCAGCACGCGCATGCCTTGGTCGCTGGGGTCCTGGCCACGGCTGGAGTGCAGGATCAGCTTGAGTTCTTCGCGGCTGTAATGGTGCTCGTGGTGCGGGCCGGGTTCGCCTTGGCCGGCGATGCGCAGGATGGCGTTGGCGCTGGCGTTGAGCAGGTAGATCGCCGGGTACATGGCCCAGTAGAACAGGTACAGCGGCACGGCGGTCCATAGCGACAGCAACTCGGGTTTGCGGATCGCCCAGGACTTGGGCGCCAGTTCACCGACCACGATGTGCAGGTAGGAAATCACAAAGAACGCGGCAAAGAACGACACACCCTTGATCACTTCCGGCGATTCGACGCCCACGGCGCCCAGCAGCGGTTCGAGGATATGCGCAAAGGCCGGCTCACCGACCCAGCCCAGGCCCAGGGAGGCGAGGGTGATACCCAGCTGGCAGGCCGACAGGTAGGCGTCGAGCTGGCTGTGCACGGTGCGCAGGATCTGTCCGCGCCAGCCGTTGGTATGGGCGATGGCCTCGACCCGGGTGGAGCGCAATTTGACCATGGCGAACTCCGCTGCAACGAAAAATCCGTTGAGCAGTACCAGGACCAGTGCAAAAAGAATCATGCCGAAGTCGGCGAAGAGTGTGGCGAGGGTGATACCAGGGGAAGGGTCCATGATGGGGTTTTGCGGGTTCCGTGTGTTCAATTAGGGGTGACAGGAGAGCCTGAAAGGCAGACACAAGTGGGCCAATGTAGCGGCTGACGGGGCGCTTGCCTAGTGGTTGCTGCCAGGTGGGGTATGGAATGCACTCTCTAAGACAACACCGATCCACTGTGGGAGGTGGCTTGCCCCCGATGGCGGCGGGTCAGATATGAATGTGCTGCATGACACCCTACCTATATCGGGGGCAAGCCCCCTCCCACAGTATTGGGTTTATTCGTCGGGGCTGAGGACTCGCGAGCGCGCCACCTGAGTCGGCGGAAAATGGCAGGTGAACGTACTGCCATGCCCCAGCACGCTGCTGATCTCCAGCCGCGCGCGATGGCGCAGCAGCACATGCTTGACGATGGCCAGGCCGAGGCCGGTGCCGCCGGTGTTGGAGTTACGGCTGGAATCGACACGGTAGAACCGTTCGGTGAGGCGCGGCAGATGCTTGGCATCGATGCCGATGCCGGAGTCCTGCACGCTCAGGTGGGCGCCGTGTTCATCGGCCCACCAGCGGATGCGGATATTGCCCTTGTCCTGGGTGTATTTCACCGCATTGAACACCAGGTTGGAAAACGCGCTGCGCAATTCGCCTTCGCTGCCTTTGAGCAGGATCGACGGGTCGGCTTCCAGGGTGATCTGTTGCCCGCGTTGGCCGGACAGGGCCTGGGCGTCGTTCTTGATGGTCTGCAACAGGCTCTGCACCGCGACCGGCTGGTTGTCCGACGGGTAATCGGTGGCCTCCAGCTTGGCCAGCAACAGCAAGTCGTTGAGCAGGGTTTGCATGCGCGAGCCCTGTTGCTGCATCTGTTGCAGGGCGCGGCTCCAGCGCGGGTTGATCTCGTCGACATTGTCCAGCAGCGTCTCCAGGTAGCCGCAGATCACGGTCAATGGGGTACGCAGTTCGTGGGAGACGTTGGCGACGAAGTCCTTGCGCATCTGCTCCAGCTGGTGGATGCGTGTCACGTCGCGCACCAGCATCAGGTGTTCGTTGTTGCCGTAGCGCGTCAGGTACAGCTGGATGCGCACGCGGTCGTTGGTGGGCGAGGGGATTTCCAGGGCTTCTTCGTAGTTCTCCTGTTCGAAGTACTCCTTGAAGCGCGGGTGGCGCACCAGGTTGGTCACCGGCTGGCCGCTGTCCTGGGGTGTCTTGAGGCCCAGCAGGGTCTCGGCGGCGCGGTTCCACCATTCCAGGTTGCCATCGCTGTCGAGCATGATCACCGCGTCCTTGAGCGCGGCGGTGGACTCCTGTACCCGGTCGATCACCGCTTGCAGGCGCCCGCGGACGCGTTGGTCGCGGCGTTGCAGGTGGTAGATGCTGTCGAACACCTCGCCCCACAGGCCGTAGCCGTCGGGTGGTGCTTCATCGGGTTTGTGCTGGCGCAACCATTCATGCAGGCGCAGCAATTGCTTCAGCGTCCAGCCCAGGTACAGGCCGATGCCAACAGCCAGGCTCCAGCCGTATTGACCGCTGACCAGGCCCACCAGCAGGCAGCCGGTGATCAACAGAAGCATGTGGCGGATCAGGGTGCCATGCCAGTTTTGATTCACTTGAACATGCGTCCTTGTCAGCTGTTAAGTCAGGCTCTTAAATCAGGAAGTGGCTGGCTCAGCCCTTGGTGGAAAACCGATAGCCGGTGCCGCGCACGGTTTGTACCAGATTCTCGTAAGCGTCGCCCAAGGCTTTGCGCAGGCGACGGATGTGCACGTCCACGGTGCGCTCTTCCACATACACGTTGCCGCCCCACACCTGGTCCAGCAATTGGCCACGGGTGTAGGCGCGCTCCTGGTGGGTCATGAAAAATTGCAGCAGGCGGTATTCGGTCGGGCCCATCTCGGCAGGCTTGCCGTCGATGGTCACGCGGTGGCTGATCGGGTCCAGCAGCAGGCCGCCCACTTCGATCGGTGCTTCGCCATCGGTAGGGCCGGCACGGCGCAGTACGGCTTTCAGACGAGCGACCAGCTCCCGTGGGGAAAACGGCTTGGTGATGTAGTCATCGGCGCCGACTTCCAGGCCCTGGATCTTGTTGTCCTCTTCGCCCTTGGCGGTGAGCATGATGATCGGGATATCCCCGGTCAGCTCATCGCGCTTGAGGCGGCGGGCCAGTTCGATACCGGAGGTGCCGGGCAGCATCCAGTCCAGCAGGATCAGGTCCGGCTTGCGGTCGACGATGATGGCATGGGCCTGCTGGGAGTTTTCCGCCTCCAGGCAGTCATAGCCGGCCATTTCCAACGCAACGGCGATCATCTCGCGAATGGGCGCTTCGTCGTCAACGATCAGAATGCTCCTGCCAACCATGCCTAAAATCCTCTTGTCATTTAACTGTCTTGCGCCGCATTAGATAACGGAATTATTGCAGTCGTGTGACAGTAATTTAGCCGCTTGGGCAATTCCCGCCCGTGTGGACTACGCTTTGGGTCCGAATCCTGACAACCACAAAAGGAAGGTTCCGATGACTTACAGTACTTTTTCCTGGAAAGCCTTGCTGGTAACGGTGGCGTTGACGCTGCCGACCCTGGCGTTTGCCGCAGAGCCGGCGATGCCGAAAGACGGGGTGTTGGTGGATCACAAGGGCATGACGCTCTACACCTTCGCCAAGGACGCCGATGGCAAGTCCATGTGTAACGACAAGTGCGCTGCCAACTGGCCGCCGTTGATGGCCGAATCCACCGACAAGCCCATGGGCAAGTGGACCGTCATCACCCGTGACGA
Organism: Pseudomonas sp. FG86; assembly: GCF_057808775.1. NCBI lineage: Bacteria > Pseudomonadati > Pseudomonadota > Gammaproteobacteria > Pseudomonadales > Pseudomonadaceae > Pseudomonas > Pseudomonas sp. FG86. The sequence goes on from NZ_JBMDIS010000001.1 coordinate 104,969, forward strand.
TCAAAAGAGCCAATGGGCCTACAGCGGCAAGCCCCTCTATACCTTCGTCATGGACAAAAAGGCCGGCGACATGACCGGCGACGGCAAAATGGACGGGGCCTGGAAAGTCGCCAAGCCCTGATCCTGCTGCGCGGCTAAAACATCGCAGGTAGGCCCGCTCCCACCTTTTGATGTGTGAATACATTCAAATGTGGGAGGGGGCTTGCCCCCGATGAGGCCCGACCAGACACTGCAAACACCTCAGCGAAACCCGTAATCCGCCACAATCCCGACAAAAATCGCCAACCCGGCCCAGTGGTTGTGCAAAAACGCCTTGAAGCACTTCATCCGGTCCCTGTCGCGGGTGTACCAGAACTCCCAGGCAAAGCAGCCTGCCGCCGCCAGCAGCCCCAGGTGGAACCAGCCCCCCAGCTCAAACCTTGCGCCGGCCAGCAACAGGCACAGCAGCGCCAGGCCTTGCAGGGTGAGGATGATCACCCGGTCAGCATCGCCGAACAGAATGGCCGTGGACTTGACGCCGATCTTCAAGTCGTCGTCGCGGTCGGTCATTGCGTAATAGGTGTCGTAGCCCACCGTCCACAACAGGTTAGCTATATACAGCAGCCAGGCGGTGGCGGGCAGGTGGCCGGTTTCGGCGGTGAACGCCATCGGCATGCCCCAGGAAAACGCCGCGCCCAACACCACCTGCGGGTAATAGGTGTAGCGCTTCATGAACGGGTAGCTGACCGCCAGTGCCAGGCCGCCCAGCGATAACCAGATGGTTGTAGCATTAGTCAGCAGTACCAGCAGGAAGCTGATCAGCATCAGTACCGCAAAGAACACCAGGGCCTCTTTTGAACGGATCTTGCCGCTGGCCAGCGGGCGTTGCGCGGTGCGCTTCACATGGCCGTCGACCTTGCGGTCCGCCCAGTCGTTGATCACGCAACCGCCGGCGCGGGTCAGCACCACACCCAATACGAAAATCACGATATTGAGGAGGGCCGGCGAGCCCTTGCCGGCGATCCACAGCGCCCACAGCGTCGGCCACAGCAACAGGTAGATGCCGATGGGCTTGTCCATGCGGGTCAACTGAATGAAATCCCAGGCCCTGGGGTTCAGGCGGTTCAAGGATTTGAGCAGACGTTGATACATCAGCAATTCTCCGGATGGTCATGCAGCGCGTGCCAGAAACTCGGCAGGAAGACTTCCGCCACCAGCACGCTCAGCGGCCCACGATCAAAGCGTGAGCGGCGTGCCCACAGCCCGTCGGCCTGGTCCGTAGTGGGCAGCCATTGGCGAGGGTAACGGCATACCTCGATGGCTTGGCGGGTGAACGCGTGATCGCAAAACAGCAATTCGCCCAGGGAGCGGCTGCCCAATTCGTCCATATGCAAGCCGTCGCCCTGCAATGCGCTGCGCGCCGCCACACTGCGGGCAAATACCCACGGTTGGCCATGCCCGCGCAAATACACCTCGCGCACCCAACCGATACTGGCCGGGGGCATGTGCAGCGCCGCGCATTCATCATCGCGCAGCGGCTGCCAGCCTTCGAACAGCGGCGTCACGCTGAAGCCATCGTTGGACAGCCACGTCAGCCGGCGCGTCAGCGAGCCTTCGTCGAACAGCCAGTCGAGGGTCACGGGCGCGGGCGCAGGGGTCAGAAGGCTCTGGGTCAGCCATTGGCAAACATCGGGAAGGGCGATTGAGTGCGGCACGGTGAGTCAGTATTGGCAGCAAAAGAGGCGGCGAGCTTACCATGGCGTCCTGACCTTTTGCCGGGCCGAGCCAGCGCCTTGCGTCGATCGAGCTTGCATCTCCCGGCCCCGATCAGTACAAAACGCCCTGAGCCGCGCGGCAACGCTGGATCCATCGACCGCCGGCCAACCTGCCTGGACCCTGAGGGAGCAAGTAAATGAAGAAGTGGCAATGTGTAGTCTGCGGCCTGATCTATGACGAAAAAGACGGCTGGCCGGATGATGGTATCGCTCCGGGCACCCTGTGGCAGGACGTCCCGGAAGACTGGCTGTGCCCGGACTGCGGCGTCGGCAAGATGGATTTCGAAATGATCGAAATCGGCTAATTTTCAGATTCAGAACCGTACTACAAGGAGAAAGGAATGAACGCACCTGTCGTGATCATCGGCACAGGATTGGCCGGCTACAACGTGGCCCGGGAGTTTCGCAAGCTCGACAGCGAGACCCCATTGCTGCTGATCACCGCGGATGACGGGCGCTCCTACTCCAAGCCCATGCTCTCCACCGGCTTTGGCAAGAACAAGGACGCCGATGGCCTGAGCATGGCTGAACCGGGCGCGATGGCCGAGCAACTCAAGGCTGAAGTGCGCACCCACACACGCATCACTGGCATCGACCCAGGTCACAAGCGCCTGTGGATTGGCGAGGAAGCCGTGGCCTATCGCGACCTGGTCCTGGCCTGGGGCGCAGAAACCGTGCGGGTGCCGGTGGAAGGCGATGCATCCGAGCTGATTTTCCCCATTAACGACCTTGAAGATTACGCACGCTTTCGCATTGCGGCCGCCGGCAAGCGCCGCGTACTGCTGCTGGGCGCGGGCCTGATCGGCTGCGAATTCGCCAATGACCTGATCCTCGGCGGCTATGAAATCGACCTGGTCGCGCCCTGCGAGCAAGTCATGCCGACCCTGTTGCACCCCGCGGCGGCAGCGGCAGTGCAGGCGGGGCTGGAAGGCCTGGGGGCGCGTTTCCACCTGGGCCCGGTGCTCAATCGCCTGCAACGCACGGCAGACGGGCTTGAAGCCCACTTGTCCGACGGCGAGGTGGTCGCCTGTGACCTGGTGGTGTCAGCCATCGGCCTGCGCCCGCGCATCGACCTGGCGGCTGCCGCCGGCCTGCAAACCAACCGCGGGATCATGGTGGATCGCCACCTCAAGACCTCCCACGCCAATATCTACGCCCTGGGCGACTGCGCCGAAGTCGACGGCTTGAACCTGCTCTACGTCATGCCCCTGATGACCTGTGCCCGCGCCCTGGCCCAGACCCTGGCCGGCAACGCCACCGCCGTCAGCTACGGCCCGATGCCCGTCACCGTGAAGACCCCGGTCTGCCCGCTGGTGGTTTCGCCACCGCCACGGGGCGCCGAAGGGGTCTGGAGCGTCGAAGGCCAGGGTGCCGACATCAAGGCCCTGTGCCGCGACGCCAGCGGCCGCCTGCTGGGTTATGCGCTGACCGGCAGCGCCGTGATGGAAAAACTTGCCCTCAACAAAGAACTTCCGCCGTTGCTGGCGTAAATACCGGTCGTTCTGTCGGAATAAGCACATTTTTTACCCTAGAAAGGTCGCCGCGAGACTGGCGCGGCGTACGAGGGCATGCCATCCTCACTCCCGTCTGCCGCAGAGTAGAGCCTGCGGCGCTTTGGGCGCTGCTCCACAGACGAGCAGCACGGACATAACAACAAAAAACCGTCAAAGAGGCTTCATTTATGCGTAAACCAGAACTCGCAGCCGCCATCGCTGAAAAAGCGGATCTCACCAAAGAACAGGCCAACCGCGTCCTCAACGCCGTTCTCGAAGAAATCACCGGCGCCCTGCACCGCAAGGACAGCGTCACCCTGGTTGGTTTCGGCACCTTCCTGCAACGCCACCGTGGCGCCCGCACCGGCAAAAACCCGCAAACCGGTGAGCCTGTGAAAATCAAGGCGAGCAACACCGTTGCGTTCAAGCCGGGTAAATCGCTTAAAGACACCGTCAACGCGTAAGCAGTGCCGTCTCGACAGGGGGCGGGGTGGTAGGAAAAATGGGCACGCCGACTGGGTCGGGTGCCCATTTTTTGTGGAGCCTTGCTGGTTAATCACACACAAGCGAATGATCCGGGAAATGGCTCAGTTTGAACTGCTTTAATTCTTGTGCAACGGAGTTTTAAAGTTGCTCGGGGCCCATCAACGTTTAAGCGGAGAAAGGGGTGGGACACGATTCGTAAATAAACACGTCCCCTTTTCCTGCTTTTCCTACCCTTTTTTGCTCAATTTCAAGTGGTCCACTCGTTGTCAGCACCCCCACACCTGATACCGCGCCTGCCACACCGTTTTCCCATCGGCTTCGGTCAGTTGCTCAGGCAATCCGTTCAGGTCGTTGTGGTAATAGCGCACACTTTGATGCTCGCCCGTACTCGGCGTCGTAGGTAAAACGTTGCAAGCTCCGCGCCGCGCTGCGTTTTTCGATCATCCGCCCAAACGCGTCATAGCGATAACGTTTGTCCTGATAGGTCAGCAGCTTGTTATGCACCACCAACCCGGCACCGGCCTGCGGGCCGTCGAGCAGGTTGGCGGCGGCGTCGTAGGCGAAGCCGAGCGCCTCAGTGGGTGAGGGGGCGAATCGATTTAGAAAGCTAAATAAATTGCCCCATTCTCCTACGCCGTTTTCCCTTATCAAAATTGTAATGGCGAGGTTAGCGCAATGCTTTTCCAGCTGGCTTTGCGTTTTTTCTCAAGAAGGGTGTCCAGGGCGGTACCTTCTGGTGGTCCTTTCTTCGGCAATTTAAGTGGCACCAAAACGAAGAGTTTTACCGAGTCATCGTGATGGTCGATCTCAGAATTTGTAGTCCAGATCTTGTCCACGACAACCAGCGCGTCAATATCGGCTGGCCAGCCCAGCGAGCTTAAGCATGGTTCTGAGCGCAATATGATTTGGCCTTCAGATAAAGGAGCCTTTTCCGTTGTACGTTTTGAAAGCTCAGAAAGTAGGCCTTGAGGAAACATCCAGGGACTATCGATAGCAAAGCCTTGTCTGGGCATCCGCCAATTCCCAGGCAGGCAGATAAAAAGTTCTGTTCGTGGCTTTTGCGTAAACAGCCCAAGGGTGAACAGTAGCTTGTAGTCGTTTTTATCCGCGATGCAACTGACTCTTAGTTTCACGCCCGCACCTTGCAGTTGGGGAGTGACTTTTTCAGGGAGCACCCAGCCGGCTGTTTCACTAACAAAGCTGACTATAGGGGCGCCGGGAATGGATTCTTCGTTGGCATCTTTTTCAATCGCAGAAACAGCTCCCTGTGCTTCAAGACGTTCGGCTATCTTCGGGAAATTCCAAGATCGAGCTAGATCCAAGGCGGTTCGGTTGAATTTGGCGTGCAGTTGATTGACGTCTGCATGGTGCTCCAGCAATAGATCAACAGCCGCAGCCTGTCCGAACGTGACGGCTGTTATCAGGGGCGATGTCACCGAGAGAGGTGAACCGTCGACCTCTGCACCAGCCTCCAATAGCCATCGAACGATTTCCAAGTGCCCATTTTCGGCCGCCACCGCTAGCGGCGTCGTGTTTCCTGAGCCTACGGTGGGTTGATTGATATCGATACCCAGTTCAACTAGCAATTGGCATATGGCAAGTTGGTTATATTCGGCAGCGTGATGAAGGAGGCCAGGGTAACTGACTAGGTTCAAACGAGGAGGCTCAATAAGCTGCGGGTGTTTGGCTAACTCGGTACGTATAAAGGCAAGATCCCCGGATTCGATATGAGCATAAAGTTCTCGAATAAGGGGGGCGTCCTCACCATATGTTTTCTCTAGGCTAGTCATCTAGAAACACTCCCTTTCTCATTTCTTTGCCCATGGATTGTAACGTCTTGATTACCTCGCTCTTACCGCCTTTGCGGGCTATAGCAAGGGCTTCAGAGACCTTTTTCGATGCTGCGATTGTATGGTTTCCGCTACCGTTGGGAGCCCAGACAAAGTTGCGTGGGTCGTCGTTCAAACCAATACCGAATTTCTTCAGAATTCCCTGGGCATGTGCCACATAACGACGGTTACTGTCTGTCCAATTCTTGGGCGCTTTTTCGCGCACGATATGGTGACGATGCGGATTCGTCATTTCGTGTGCCTTGGGTTTAGGTCCCATCTTCGCTTTATCGACCTTGGACAGTCGGCAGGTTTCCCAACCAAGTGGGTCAATCCAACCAATAGGGTTTGGTGAGTACTGGTAGAGGTTCAGACCACCCGTCAGCGCTATCGGATCTCGGGTCGTAAACCTCCCCACATCCGGATCATAAAACCGAAATGTGTTGTAGTGCAGCCCAATCTCCCGATCCAGATACTGCCCCTGGAACCGCAAATTCTGCTCTTCGATAAAGTACGCCTCACGCACTTCTTCGGCCGCATTCCCCCACACCTGATACCGCGCCTGCCACACCGTTTTCCCATCGGCTTCGGTCAGTTGCTCAGGCAATCCGTTCAGGTCGTTGTGGTAATAGCGCACACTTTGATGCTCGCCCGTACCATCCACCCGAGCCAGCGGTGCATAGCCATCTTCTTCATAGATATAGAGGCTGGTCTGGCTATGTCGGTGCTCCTGCAACAGGCGCAACCCCTCCCAATCAAAGCGGGTTTCACCCAACGGATAACCGTTGCTGTCATGTTCGGTTTTAGCGATGCGCCGGCCGAGTGGGTCGTAGGTCATTTTCACGACCGTTTCGCGCCCATCCTTCTGGCTGCGGACTTCGATCAGGCGATGCTCGGCGTCATAGGCGAAATACTGTATGCCACGCGCGGCACTGCGCTTTTCGATCATTCGACCGAAACCGTCGTAGCGATAACGCTTGTCCTGATAGGTCAACAGCTTGTTATGCACCACAAGGCCCGCACTGGCTGGCGGACCGTCCAGCAGATTCGCGGCCGCATCGTAGGCAAAATTTTCTCGCTGGCCCTGGATGTTGTCCTGGCTGGCGATAATGCGTCCAGTGGCGTCGTAGTGCAGCAGTTGGCGTTGGTCTCGGTGTTTTTCCCGGTCACGCTCCAGGCGGCCGATCAGGTTATCGGCCGGGTCATAGTCGAAGTGTTTTTGCTGGGCAGCTGGCAGTTGCGTGGGCTGGCCATTGGGGCGGCGTATCCGTGAGCGCAGGCGGCCGCTGCGGTCGTATTCGCTGCGTGTGGTGATCTGGCCTTGGGTACGCAGGACTTCACGGTGCAGGCGGTCGCGTTCGAAGTCGCAGATGACGCGGCCGTCGAGGTTGATCTGGTGTAGGTGGCCGCTGCCGTAGTACAGGCGGTTGAGCCAACGGCCGTCGGGCAACTGCGTCTGGATCAGGTTGCCGAGCTCATCGTAGTGGTAGTTCAGGCTGCCGGCGGCGCTTTGTTCGATGAGCAGTTGGCCGCGCGCGTCGTAGGCGAAGGCCAGTGCCTGGGTGGTTTCGTCATTACCGATGAAGGTGACAGCGGTGAGTTGGTCCAACGGGTCGTAGGCGTATTCGGTGCGACCATCATCGGTTTGTTTCAACAGCAAGCGGCCCACTGCATCTCGTTCGAGTCGATGCACAATTGAAGGCTCAGGTGTCTGCCCGGTGGGCACGTACTCAACGGCGGCTACGTTATCCAGAAGGTCATAGGCATAACGTCGGGCGCTGCCGTCGAGGTCTTGTTGCTCCACGAGACGGTCGCACGGGTCCCAGGTAAAGCGGTAACTCTCACCATTTTCATTGGTCAAGGTTTGGAGGTGCCCGTAGGCGTCGTAGCGGAACTCAATCTGCCGGCCGTGTGCATCTATTCGTTGGCGCACTTGCCCGCGGCGCCCGTATTGGTAGCGGGTGGTGTGACCCGCTGCATCGGTATAACCGATCAACAGACCGCTGGTGTCGCGTAGGTACTGTTCGGTGCGGCCGTCCGGCATTTCGGTCTGCAACAGCCGGCCTTGGCCGTCGTGTCGATAGCGCTGCCGTTCACCCAAGGCGTCGATGACCACCTGCAAATGGCCCTGGCGGTCGTACTCGAACGCTGTGGGATACCCTGAACAATCGATATGCTGGATTAACTGCCCGGTTTCATTCCAGCGCAGGGTTTTGCTTTTACCCGTTGCATCGATGATCTCCACCACTTGGCCAAAGGTGTCATACCGATAACGTGTGGCATGCCCCAAGGGGTCTACTTCGCTGACGCAATTGCCCCGCTGGTCGTACTGATATTGCCACGCGTGGCCTGCCGCATCGGTCTCCACCAACGGCAACGACCAATGCTCCAGCCACAACGTCGACTCGATACGCCCCAACGGATCCTGGGTGCTGCACAGGTTGCCGGACTCGTCGTAGCCGAACTGCCATTTGCCGCCTTGTGGGTCAGTCGCGCCGAGCAACTGACGTTCCTCATTCCATTCGAATTGCCACGTCTTTCCCAGGTTGTCGGTGTACTCGGTGATCTGGTACTGCGAGTTCCAGCGGCGTGTGCTGAGACGCTGCAAGCCATCAGTAATGCGCGTCACGCCGGCAAGCAAGTCATAGTCGAACAGGTATTCGTCACCCTCATCGGTCCAGTGCCGCACCACGCGCCATTCGCTGCCGTCCACGCAGTCCCATTGGTAGTAACAACGCAGCCCGGTGGGCAGTTGATGCTCGACCATGCGTTGGCCGTTGTCATAGGCGAAGCGGCGTTGCACGTTTGCGTCGGTATCGCGAACTTCGGCCAGGTCGCCGCGAGAATCGTAGCTGTAACTGACAAGGGTTTCCCGGCTGTGATCGGGGTATAGCCGCTCGACTTGCTCCACTCGTGCCGGCCATTGCTGGCTGTAAACAAGTTCGACACGCACATGGTCGAACGTATCTCGTAAGTGGCTCAGCCGACCCTGAATGTCATAGTCGAGGAAGATTCGGTTGTCGTTGCGATCCCCCAATTGGCTAAGGCGCAGGCGTGAGGCGGTGCCTGGTGTTGGTTCGAATAGCCGATAGAGCCCATCAACGCTTTCAATCAGTAGTTGGCCATTGGTATTGCGCCGTACGCTCAAGCCTTCTCCTGCGCTGAATACGGCACCGCCCAGCGGGATGACGCCCATGTCGATCTGTCGTGCTTGCTCATCGGTATAGACCAGCCGTTCCCCACCATCGGGGTGTACGCCAATCTCGACGCAGACCTCGTAGATCACGCTCCAGCTGGCACCGAACAGACCGTCGCGACGCTCGTCCCGGCTGCTGTAGTAGCGCTGCCACTCGATAGGGAGCAGGCCGGGCAGGGCGAAGTCCAGATCGTCTTCCCCATCAAGAATTTTCGCGCCAGTGGAGCTGTGTACCGGGTTGGGCGAGCCTGCTACTGCAGAGGTAATGGCATTGGTCACTTGGCTAGTGCCCCACGACACCAGTCCACCAACGACCATGCACGGCAGCTTGCTGAAAAACTTGGAGCCGCCACCACGCAGCATCAACAGTGCGGTCACCGCCAGCCCGACACCGGGTGTTTTGCCACTGCGGATCTCGCGTACCACCACGGGGCTTCCGCCAATACGCACGTTGCTGGAGATCATCCCCGACTCGACAATCGAGGCGTCGCAGGTGCTTCGGTCCCCGCTGCGGGCGGCCGGCTGACCGTTGATAGTGACCTTGCTGGAGCCTTCGGCAATAAACTGCGGCGGCATCGGGGGATGTTTGGTGCATATCACAATATCCAGCGGTTTGGGTACTGCGCCTGGTGCAGGAACCGCCACTGTGGGTCGCCACATCTGCGAGAAGAAACCCTTGGCCATGTCAAGGTAGCTGGCTTCTTCGGGACTACCCCCTTCGGCGGGTTGCGAACTGACTGGGCCGATAGCGCCTGCGGCACGTGCAGAGGGTATGCCGTTGGTAAAGGTGTTGTGGGAGCCAGTGGCGATTGTTGCCATCACCACCGGCGGGAATAACGCATTGCCTATCCAGTCACAAACCTTTGTCAGTCCCTTGTCCGCCCCCGTCTTGCTCATGCCAATGCCGACGATGATGCCCACTACGGCGCCCAGCACAAAGCAGCCTAGCCCGCCGGTTACGACCGTAATACCGGTGGCGGCCACAATTGCAGCAGTGGCGACGGCCGTAATAGCGATGTTAGCCGCAATTTCCAGCACACCGCCCAGGATGTCGGCCATCGCCGAGGTGTGCAGCAGGCCATCGCCGAGACGTGCGGCCCAGAGAGCGTCAGACATGGATTAGGGGCTTCAAGGCTTGGGATTCAGCTGCAAGGTGTTTTTGATGGTTGCCCAATGGGCGCTTTCAGCATCGCCCAGGGGTTGGGCTTTGACATAACTCAGGGCAAGCATCTGCCGAGTGCCAGGTATCACAAGCGCTAACTGGTATTGATGGATACGCTCGGTGCCCTTGCTGAACTGGTTATGCACTTCGATGGCGTCTATATCCTGCGCCGCGCCTACACGAAGTGCCTTGGCCGGTTGGTAGCGCAGGTCCTGTACCTGCTTCTCCAGCTTCGCCAGTTGCTCTTCGAAGTTGCTTTGCAGCGTCTCACCATCACCTAGAAGGCTACGGCTGACGATCAACGACGTACCCAGAGCGGCGAACTTCAGGATATTGATGGAAGCATCTTGAACGTCATCGCTGGGCAGCGTGAATTGCAGTTCATTGAGTTGATAGGTCATGAAACGGAATCTCGTTATTGGCCGGAAGGTGGCTTGGGAAACATGGAATTGACGGCCGCGTCGATTTCACCCTTGACCCCTTGGCCCATGGGTGTGGTGCCGCCTTTGCCCCCAATGTTCAAATGCAGATTGCCTCCGGTGTTGATCTCGGAGCTGCCCTCGGAATACACGTTGATCTGCACACCAGTGAGATTGATCTGGCCGCTGGCGTTGAGCTCCAGCACGCTTTTGCCGCAAACCAGGCGCAAGTTTTCGCCCACTTCAATTAGATAGCTCTTGCTGATGGCGTCGGTTTTGCTGAATCCCACCATAAGCATGTCGTCATGCTTGACCGCACGCACGCGGTCGTTGCCAATCGTCACTACCTCGTCATGGCCGATGCTCTTGTTGCGGTCATGCCCCACCGAGTGACTTTCGTCCACTTCGACGACGATGTCCTGGTTACGCTCGGCATGGATGTACAACTGCTCCAACCCCTTCTTGTCCTCCATGCGGATTTCATTGAAGTTGGCCGGCGTGCCGCCCTTGCTCGAGCGGCTCTTCATGCCGCTCTGGGTCGCATTTTCCGGCAGGTCGTAGGGCACCGTCTGCTCCGCGTTGTACACCCGCCCGGTGATGATCGGCCGGTCGGGATCACCTTCCAGAAAGCTCACAATCACTTCCTGGCCGATGCGTGGAATCTGCATCGAGCCCCAGTTCTTGCCGGCCCAGGATTGCGAGACGCGTATCCAGCACGAGCTGTTTTCGTTGGATTGGTCGTGACGGTCCCAGTAGAAGTGCACCTTCACGCGGCCGTACTGGTCGGTCCAGATTTCCTCGCCTTTGGGGCCCACCACCAGCGCGGTCTGCGGGCCTTTGACGATCGGGCGGTGGGTGCTCGCCAGTGGGCGGAAGCTTTGCTGGGCGTCGATGCAGGTCAGGCTGCTTTCGAACTGCGCCGCGCCTGAACCGCCGCCGCTTTCCAGGCTTTCCTGGACGATGTAGTAACGGCAGCCGACGATCAGGTATTCGCGGTTCTGGTCCTGGCGGCTGAAGCCGGTGAGGCTGAACAGGTGGCCGGACCCCAGGCCGCGGGCGTTGCCGCTGAACTCGATCTGCTCATGCAGGGTTTGCAGGGCTTCGATGCGGGTACGTGCGTAGTGTTCGCCGTCTGCGCTTTGCACGTAGGTGCCGGGGTAGTCGTACAGCGGGTAGTCGCCCGCGGTGTGCGGGCGTGGCATGGCCGAGCGCACGTCGATGCTCGCGCTGGGGCGCTGGAAGTCGTAGTCGTTGAGCTCCAGCGAGCCCGGCTGCACTTGCTGCGCCAGGTGCCAGTTGTGCATGTGGTCGCGTTCGCGTTGCTGCTCGTCCTTGGGGTAGTAGGGGATCGACGCGTAGCCCGGCACCGTGGTGTGGGCGCCATAGGCATCGGCCAGCACCAGCACATGGCGGTCCTGCTCATGGCGGAAGAAGTAGTAGATGCCTTCCTGTTCCATCAGGCGGCTGACGAAATCGAAACTGGTCTCGCGGTACTGCACGCAGTATTCCCACTCGCGATACGGCCGGCTCAGGGCGTCTTCGAAGTCGGAAAAGCCCAGGTCGCGGAACACCTGCTTGATGATCTGCGGGATGCTCAGGTTCTGGAAAATCCGGCAATCGGACGTACGGCTGAGCAGCCACAGCCATGGGCGTAGCGTCACCTGGTAGCTGGCGAACTGGCCCTGGTCGATGCTCTGGCTGCACTGCGCGACGATGCCGTGGAAATGCCGTTCGCCACCGTCCGCCAGTTGCAGGCCCACGCTCATCGGCTTGCCGAGCAACTGGTTGAGGTCGATGTTGGCGTCCAGTGAGGTCAGTTGCAGCTCGTAGGTGAACAGGCGCCCCAACTCTTCGCCGCCGCCCATTTCATTGAGCAGCAGCACATCCGGCCCGAGGGGGCTGGTGATCTTGGCCAGGCGTGAGGCTTGGTTGAATAGCATCGGGCGTCTCGAAAATGACTAAATAACTGAAGAAACTGAGTTCAAATGTGGGAGGGGGCTTGCCCCCGATAGCAGTGTGTCAGGTGATGCATTGGTGACTGATTCACCGCCATCGGGGGCAAGCCTCCTCCCACATGTTGAGCTGTATTCCGTCAGATCAATCGTTGAACTGGTAGTGCAGCTCATTATCCCGGCTGCTGATGCGCACACCCGCCAGCGCCTTGCCCTCAAGCATGCGCGTGAGGAATTCACGGCTCATGTCGGGCAGCAGGCTGTTGGTGAGGATGGTGTCGATCATGCGCCCGCCGCTTTCGGTTTCGGTGCAGCGCGAGACGATCAGGTCGACCACCGCGTCGTCGTAGTCGAAGGCGACCTTGTGCGTATTTTCCACACGCTTCTTGATGCGGTTGAGTTGCAGGCGGGTGATCGCCTTGAGCATCTCATCGCTGAGCGGGTAGTAAGGAATGGTCACCAGGCGGCCGAGCAAGGCTGGCGGGAAGATCTCCAGCAGCGGCTGGCGCAGGGCCTTGGCGATTTCTTCCGGCTCGGGAATGTTCGCCGGGTCCTTGCACACCTGGGAAATCAGCTCGGTACCGGCGTTGGTGGTCAGCAGGATCAGGGTGTTCTTGAAGTCGATCACCCGGCCTTCGCCGTCTTCCATCACGCCCTTGTCGAACACCTGGAAGAAGATCTCATGCACGTCCGGGTGGGCTTTCTCCACCTCGTCCAGCAGGACCACGCTGTAAGGTTTGCGCCGCACCGCTTCGGTCAGCACGCCGCCTTCGCCGTAGCCGATATAGCCCGGTGGCGCACCCTTGAGGGTCGACACGGTATGGGCTTCCTGGAACTCGCTCATGTTGATGGTGATCACGTTCTGCTCGCCGCCGTACATGGCTTCGGCCAGGGCCAGGGCGGTTTCGGTCTTGCCCACGCCTGAGGTGCCGGCCAGCATGAACACACCAATCGGCTTGCTCGGGTTATCGAGGCCGGCGCGGGAGGTCTGGATGCGCTTGGCGATCATCTGCAGGGCGTGGTCCTGGCCGATGATGCGTTTTTTCAGGTGCTGGTCGAGGTTGAGCACGGTTTCCAGTTCGTTGCGGGCCATGCGGCCCACCGGGATACCGGTCCAGTCGGCGACCACCGAGGCCACGGCCTGGTAATCCACGGTCGGCAGGATCAACGGGGTTTCGCCTTGCAGCGCGGTGAGGCGCTGTTGCAGATCGACCAGTTTTGCACGCAGCTCATCGTTGCCACTGTCCACAACCCCGGCCTTTTCGCGCAGGGTTGCACGGGTGGCGAGCAACTCATCCACCAACGCTTTCTCTTCGGCCCAGCGGCTTTCCAACGTGGCCAGGCGCTCGCGCTCAGCGCTCAGCAAGGCTTCGCTGTTGCTCTGGCGCGCGCCAATCGCAATGCCGATGGCATGCTCGCGGGCGATGATTTGCAGCTCGGTTTCCAGGGCTTCGATGCGGCGACGGCTGTCGTCCACTTCGGCCGGCACCGCGTGCAGGCTGATAGCGACGCGGGCGCAGGCGGTGTCCAGCAGGCTTACGGATTTGTCCGGCAACTGGCGCGCGGGGATGTAGCGGTGAGACAGCTTCACCGAGGCTTCCAGGGCTTCATCGAGGATCTGCACCTGGTGGTGTTTCTCCATGGTCGACGCCACGCCGCGCATCATCAGCAGCGCCTTGTCTTCCGACGGCTCGGCCACCTGTACCACTTGGAAACGACGGGTCAGGGCCGGGTCTTTCTCGATGTGTTTTTTGTACTCGGCCCAGGTCGTCGCGGCCACGGTACGCAGGGTGCCACGGGCCAGGGCGGGCTTGAGCAGGTTGGCGGCATCACCGGTCCCGGCGGCACCACCGGCACCTACGAGGGTGTGGGCTTCGTCGATAAACAGAATGATCGGCTTGGGCGAGGCCTGGACGTCTTCAATGACCTGGCGCAGGCGCTGTTCGAACTCGCCTTTCATGCTGGCGCCGGCTTGCAGCAGGCCCACGTCGAGGCTGCGCAGTTCCACGTCTTTCAGCGCGGGCGGCACGTCGCCGGCGACGATACGCAGGGCAAAACCTTCGACCACGGCGGTCTTGCCGACGCCGGCTTCGCCGGTGAGGATCGGGTTGTTCTGGCGGCGACGCATGAGGATGTCCACCAGCTGGCGGATCTCTTCGTCACGGCCCACGATCGGATCGAGCTTGCCGCTGCGTGCCTGCTCGGTCAGGTCGACGGTGAAGCGCTTGAGGGCCTCCTGCTTGCCCATCGCACTCGGCGCCATGGCACCGCTGGCTTCGCCTGGAACGCCGGCATTAAAACCATCGCTGGCGCTGAGGGCGTTTTCCGGCGAGTCGCCGACGTATTCGTCAAAGCGTTCGCTCAGGGCTTCGGCCTTGATCTTGTCGAACTCAGACGACAGGCCGAGCAACGCATGGCGCAGGCTTGGGGTCTTGAGGATGCCCAGCACCAGGTAACCGGTGCGCACCTGGCTTTCGCCGAACATCAGGCTGCCATAGACCCAGCCGCGCTCCACGGCTTCTTCCACATGGGAAGACAGGTCGGTGATCGAGGTCGAACCACGCGGCAGGCGGTCCAGGGCTTCGGTGAGGTCACGGGCCAGGCGCGCCGGTTCCACGTTGAACTGGCGGATGATGCGGTGCAGGTCCGAGTCCTGCAGTTGCAGCAACTGGTGAAACCAGTGGGCCAGTTCCACGTACGGGTTGCCCCGCAGCTTGCAGAACACGGTGGCGGCTTCGATGGCCTTGTAGGCCACGCTGTTGAGTTTGCCGAACAACGCGGCGCGACTGATTTCACCCATGCTCTGGATTCCTTGAGGTGGTGGCTTGATCGGCGTAATGCCGGGCCAGGATTAGGTCGTTGGCATCAACCGCAGGGCGGCCAAGCCAGGTGTTGAAGCCCAGGCGGAACTGGCCGTTGAGTTGCAGCGCCGGCACTTCGGGTTGTTGCAAAACCAGGTTCAAGTCCCAGTCCAATTCATGGCCCAGGTACTCGGCCACCCAGGCCACCAGCTCATTGAACGGCGACTGGCCAGGCAGCATGCCCATGTAGTCGTCCAGCTTGAGTGGACCCAGGCGGATACGGAATTTATGCTGGCGGTCCCACACGTGGCTGCCCAGGCAGAAGTCCACGCCCAGTTGGTTGGCGCTGACGCCCACGCGGCTGCGCTCGGGCAGTTCCAGCCATTGGCCCACGTATTCTTCGATCTCCACCGGCAGGCCGAAATACTCGCCGAGGATCGCCTTCAAACCGTCCGGGTAGCGGGTTTGCGCCGACAGATGGCCGCTGTAATGCAGCTTCGCGGTATCAGGGATGAGCCCCTGATTCAGCAGGCTTGGCATCCCGCGACCACTCAGTGCGGCGAGGCGTGCAGACCAGTAGTCATCGTCCGGGCGGTCGTGGCTGACCGTCGGCCGTGCCTCGGCCCAGGCCCGGTAGAATAGGCTCAGCAGGCGGTGGTGGAAGATATCCAGGAACTGCTTGCTGGTGCTGTCGGCGTTGTTGCGCTGGCGTTCGCGCACGTATTCGGTGATATGCAGCGGCAGCGGGCCGTTGGGGCCGCCAAGGCCGAAGAAGAATTGCTCCAGCCGCGCCGGCTTGCCGTCGCCACCGGGATCGACCGAGGCCAGCGTAGCCGGGGCGAAAGTGCAATCGGCCTGCTGCCCCAGGCGCAGCGGGTCATCCGCCAGGCGCAGGGAATGGCCCAGGCGCGGCAGCTCGGGCGATTCGCACTCGATACGCCGCAATGCCTGGAAGAAATCGTATTCCCAGGGCTCCTGATGCATCGCATCCAAAGTACTCACAGGGTCGGACGACGCCCGGGCTTGGCTTTCCATCGCATGATCTCGCCGCGTTCGGTGGTACGGATCACCGTCTCGGTAAAACTGTTGATCGACACGTAGCGTGCCAGGAAGCGTTCCAGCACCGCACCGAGCAGGAACACGCCGGTGCCGCGAAACGCGTTTTCATCAAACTCCAAGGTAATTTCCAGGCCACGACCAAACACAATCGGGCCGGGCATCGGCAAGCGGCGAGTGACCGCCTTGCTGCTGACCTCGCGCAGGCCTTCGATCTGCAATTGCAGGGCGGCGTCGTTGCTGTCGCCGTACAGGCGTAGCAGTTCGCGCAATGCCGCCGCGCCCTGGCCCTGTTCGCTCAGGGACAAATAGTTGAGGGACAACTGGCTGATCAGGCGCCAGGCCTTGGCATCATGGGCATGGCTGGCGCGCGGGCGGCTTGGCCCGGCGACGCAACGCACGGATAAAACCGGCGCACTGTCGGCCAGGGTGAAGTCGGTCTTGCCGTTGCCCACGCTCATGAACAGCGGCAAATCGCGGTTGGTGCACAACGCGGTCACGCCAAGCTGGCGCAGGTCGTGGCGATACGGCGCCTGGCGGCTGTCGACCAGGCTGACAAAGGTTTCGCTGCCCACATAGGTGGAGCGCGGGCCGTTGCGGCGCTGGTCGCTGGACAACACCCGTGGCTCGCGGCGCACGGTGTAGTAAGCCTGGTCGCGGCCATACCGCGATGGATCGCGTACCGCATAGAACGGCAAAAATGGCTGCTCTGGCCCGGTGCCGTGGCCGGTGATGCCGCTTAACGAATGAATCTCGAAATCCATCGGCCGGGTGCGGTCGGCGATCACATGGTGTTCGTTGACCCGGTCGGACAAGTGGATGCGGTCCACGCGCTTCGGGAACAGGTTGATCGCCGGGGTGCAGAACGGCAAAAACTGCGCCGCGCCGACGCTGCCTTCCAGGCTCGGTTCGTGACGGTCGAACAGCACGATCAGTTCCAGTTCCTGGCCGTCGCAACGCTTGACCGCACGGCTCAGCTCGGCGAACTCGACGAACAGGAAGCGGTGGGGCAGGGCGAAGTACTCCTGCAACAGGCGGTAGCCCTGGAACGCCCGCGCCACCACTGGCATGGCGGCATCGGCGTCGTCGAAGCCCCGCGAGCGCAATGCGCCTTGTGGCAGGCGTTCGACCCAATCGCCACCGGGCTTGCGCGCAAACACCGCGCAGGCGTTGCCCAGCAGTTGTTCGTAAAGGCGGAACGGCTGCTCGTCGGCACCGCTGAGGTACAGCGGCAGGTTGTCCAGGTCGAGGCTGTTGAACGGCAATTCGGCGCCGGTGCGCAGGGTCAGGCGCAAGCCGGCCTTGGCTTTCGGCTCACTGGCGGCCAGGCGCCCGAGCACGGCGGCGGGGTTGCCGAAGTACTCGGCGCCACTGACCTGCAACGGCCACAACGTCACCGGATGCGCGGTGCGGTACTCGCAGCAGGTCTGGGTTTCGCGGCCCAAGGCGGCGCGCAACACGGTGTCGCGCGGCAGCGGGAAGCCGCTGGCCAGGGAGCCTTCATCGGGATCGGTCTGCAACTGCACCACGGTCATCGACGGGGTCGGCGCCAGGTAGTGCGGGTAGGCGATTTCCAGCAGGTTGTGGGTGAAGGTCGGGTACTCGGCGTCGAGCTTGAGCTGCACGCGGGCAGTGAGGTAGGCAAAGCCCTCCAGCAAGCGTTCGACGTACGGGTCGGCGCAGTCCATACCGGACAGGGTCAGCCGACTGGCGATCTTCGGGTATTCCTTGGCGAACTCGGCGGCGCTTTCGCGCACGTGGTGCAGTTCCTGGTTGTACAGCTCCAGCAGACGCGGGTTCATGGGCGCCTCCGCTGGTCGGCATTGACCACGCGCACATGGCCGGATTCCAGGTCGAGGTCGGTTTGCAGCAACAGGCGCAATGGCACCGGCTGCGCCCACAGGTCGCCTTCGATCTCGAAACTCAGGGCGTTGTGATTCATCTCGCCATGGCCGACGCGGGCTTTGACGCGCAGGGTGTGGCGCAGGATGCGTGGTTCAAAGGTGGCGATCGCCTGGTAGATCAGGGCTTCCAGGGCCTTGATATCAACGCTGGAAACGCTGTTGCCCGCCAGCGCCGGCAGGCCGTAATTGACCACTGAGGTGCCTGCTTGTGTGTGCAGCGTGGCATCGGCATCGAGCAACGACGTGGTGTTGAGCAGCCACGCCAGGTCGCGCAGCACCGAGGCCTTCAATTGGGTCAGGGACAATACGCGTTTATCCGCGCTTTCCTTGGGATTGGTTGGGTCGTCGTCGGTCAACCGGTCCAGCAGGGACGGTTGCAGACGGTCGCGGGAAGCGATTTCAGTTACCACCAAAGCAGCTCCACGGACGGGTTGTGAGAGGGACGCTCGTTCAGAGGGGCAGGGGCTTGTGGCCGGGGCGCAAACCCACGGCCACAAAGGCTATCAGCGCTTGGTGTTGGAACGGATGTTCCAGCCAAACTTGATCGCGCCGCCGTCTTTGGTGCCGTCGGCTTTCTGCGGCTGGTAGTCGACCATCACTTGGGCGAAGTTCAGGGTGACGTTTTCAGTCAGGCGGTCATCGCTGCCCGAACCGCCGGTGCTCAGGGACGTGACCAGCACTTCTTCCAGGTTGATGATCATGTACTCGACCTGGCTTTCGCCACCGGCCTTGCGCACGGTCAGCTTGACCTTGTCGATGTGCTTGCCGCTGGCGCAGTGCATCATCAGGTTCGGCGACGCCTTGTCGACGTACTTGGTCAGCGACAGGTCCTGGATATTCACCTTGCCCGCGCCGCCGCCACCGCCGACGTGCATGTTGCCGGACTGGGACATGCCCCAGCTCCAGTTCAGCACGTCGATCTCGTCCTTGTGGGCCTTGTCCATGGACTCGCCCTTGATGTCGCCGATCTTGATGAAAATATCAACAGCCATGTTTTCTCCCTGTGTGGCTCTTGCCACTGAATTTGGGTAACTCCAAATGGGCAGTGCCTTTGTGTGGGAGGGGGCTTGCCCCCGATGCAGGCACCTCGGTGTGTCAGTCACAACCCAGTGATGCTATCGGGGGCAAGCCCCCTCCCACAGAAGAGCTAGCTCATCCGTGGTTTACGCGCTTTTCGCCGAAGGCAGCTTCGATACCAGGCGCAGCGACACGGTCAGCCCTTCGAGCTGGTAGTGCGGGCGCAGGTAGAACTTGGAGTTGTAGTAACCCGGGTTGCCTTCGACGTCCTCCACGATCACTTCAGCGGCAGCGAGCGGGTGCTGGGCCTTGGTGGTTTCGGTGGAGTGCGCCGGGTCGCCGTCGACGTAGTTGAGGATCCAGTCCTGCAACCAGCGCTGCATCTCGTCCTTCTCTTTGAAGGAACCGATCTTGTCGCGCACGATGCACTTCAAGTAGTGAGCGAAACGGCAGGTGGCGAACAGGTACGGCAGGCGCGCGGCCAGGTTGGCGTTGGCGGTGGCGTCCGGGTCGTCGTATTCGGCCGGTTTCTGCAACGACTGCGCACCGATGAACGCGGCGAAGTCGGTGTTTTTCTTGTGCAGCAGCGGCATGAAACCGTTCTTCGCCAGTTCCGCTTCACGGCGGTCGCTGATGGCGATTTCGGTCGGGCACTTCATGTCCACGCCACCGTCATCGGTAGGGAACGTGTGGGCCGGCAGGTTTTCCACTTCACCGCCAGACTCCACGCCACGGATGCGCGAGCACCAGCCGTAGTGCTTGAACGAACGGTTGATGTTCACCGCCATCGCATAGGCCGCGTTGGCCCAGGTGTACTTGGAGCTGTCGGCGCCGTCGGTGTTTTCTTCGAAAGCGAAGGCTTCCACCGGGTCGGTCTTGGCGCCATACGGCAGGCGCGCCAGGAAGCGCGGCATGGTCAGGCCGATGTAGCGCGAGTCTTCCGATTCACGCAGCGAGCGCCAGCCGGCGTATTCCGGGGTGGTGAAGATCTTGGTCAGGTCGCGCGGGTTCGACAGTTCCTGCCACGAGCCCATGCCCATCACGGTCGGCGAAGCCGCAGCGATGAACGGGGCGTGCATGGCGGCGCAGACTTTCGACAGCTCGCCCAGCAGCTCGACATCGGGTGGCGACTGGTCGAAGTAGTAGTCGCCTACCAGGCAACCGTACGGTTCGCCGCCGAACTGGCCGTATTCTTCTTCGTACATCTTCTTGAAGATCGGGCTCTGGTCCCAGGCCGTGCCCTTGAATTTCTTCAGGGTCTTGTGCAGGTCCGGCTTGGAGATGTTGAGCACGCGAATCTTGAGCTGCTCATCGCTCTCGGTGTTGTTGACCAGGTAGTGCAGGCCACGCCAGGCGCTTTCCAGCTGTTGGAAATCCGGGTGGTGGATGATCTGGTTGACCTGGGCGGTGAGCTTGGCGTCGATGGCGGCGATGATCGATTCGATCGACTTGATCGCGTCGTTGGACACCAGGTCGGTTTGCGCCAGGGCCTGTTCGGCCAGGGTGCGCACGGCGGTTTCCACGGCTTCGCGGGCACGCTCGGTCTTAGGCTTGAATTCCTGCATCAACAAGGATGCGAACTCGCTGGTTTCCTCAATTGCACCCAGGCTCTGGGCGCCTTCGCGGGCGGTATTGTCAGTCATGATTACTGCTCCCCTGCAGGCTTAGGCGCGCTGGCAAGTGCCTGAAGCAGTGCCGGGTCCTTGATCGCCTTCATGATGATTTCTTCAGCGCCAGTCTTGCCGTCCATGTAGGTCAGCAGGTTGGCCAGTTGGGTGCGGGCTTCGAGCAGTTGCTTGAGCGAGTCGACCTTGCGGGCCACGGCGGCCGGGCTGAAGTCGTCCATGCTTTCGAAGGTGATATCCAGGCTCAGGTTGCCTTCACCGGTCAGCTCGTTGGGTACGTGGAACGCCACGCGTGGCTGCATGGCCTTGAGGCGCGAGTCGAAGTTATCGACATCCACTTCAAGGAACTTGCGGTCGGCCACAGGCGCCAGAGGCTCGGCAGGCTTGCCGGCGAGGTCGGCCATCACACCCATCACGAAGGGCAGCTGGACCTTTTTCTCGGCGCCGTAGAGCTCGACGTCGTACTCGATCTGCACTCGAGGCGCGCGGTTGCGCGCGATGAATTTCTGAGAACTTTGCTTCGCCACGTTGCTGCTCCTGGTCGCTTGAGCGACGGTGTTGTTACTGCACAGCCGGGCGGTTTACTCGCCGTCCGGGCCGCGCAGGTTTTCAAATTGGGACATGCCATCGGGAATCAGGTTGCGCACGATGGCCGCGAAGTCGGCGTGCACCAGATGTTTGGCCCGGTTCAACAACACCGGCAGCGGGCTCGAAGGCTCATGCCGGGTGTAGTACGCAAGGATCTTGTCGAGGCTGCGCAGCACGTCGTCGCGGTTGGCGATGTCGCCAGTGGGGCGAGGTGCGGCGGGGGCAGCGGCGAAATCGACCGAGGGGGCATTGTCGTCACTGACGGCCTCGGGTTCGCGGCTGCTTGTAGGGTCGGGTACGGCTTGGTTGAGTATTTGCAACGCCTGCTTGAGCGGCTGCTTCAGCAGGCTGAGGTCCACGCCCTGGGCTGAACCGACCTGGTCGCTGACCTGCTGCTCGATGGCTTCGCAAGCGGCGCGCGCCGTGCTCAAGGCGTCACGGGTGGCCTGCAGTTGTTCGGGATCGCTGTCGAGGAACGCGGCGTTGAGTTGCTGGGCGCCGAGCTGTTCATCGGGGAAATTCATCAGGCCGCTGGCGCTGAGCGCAGCGCGCAGGCTCACGGGGCCGAAGGTGCGCGAGCGCGTGAGGATGCTTTCGCGCAGCAGACGAATGGTTGCGTCGCTGGTCAAGCCGGAGAGGGCGTTGATGCGCACGGTGGGGTCGTTATCGTCGTCGGCATCCAGGCGCGGGTGCAGGTCGGCCCAGTATTCGCGCAGCAACGCATTGATCAGGGTGAGGACTTCCGCCAGCCCGGCCACGCCTTGCAGGGCGAGGGAGCTTTGCAGCAGGAAATGGGTAATGCGCAGGTCTTTGCTGCGTTGCAGCAAATCAAGGCTTTGCTGCTGGATGCTGCGCCACTCCGGCGGTTCAGCGGGCAGGATCGAGTCACCCATGCTGCGCTCGGGCTGGCCCTTGGCATCACGCTCCAGTTGCAAAAATTGCGCGTCATATTCCATGTCTTCACCACATGGCGAAGTCGCGGAAACGGCGGTGAGCAGCAACGGCACATCCACTGAAATCGATCTCCCTATCAGCCCGTTAAATGGCGGGCAATTCATGCATTAGTTGCGCGAGGAACTTTGCATGTTTTCTTGGTCATATAAGCAAGACGCCACTAATGTGCCATCACTGGTATTCAAGAAGTTGTGCATTTTTGGTGTAGTACTTATGCCTTGTCAAGGTAAGCTATTCGCGCTCTGTGACAGATGTGCGGTGTTTAACAACCTGCGCGACTGGTGGGTCGAACGACGCACCGGAACAGGATTTTTGTCATGAAGGCCAGTTAAGATCAGCGATCATGCTGACAAAAGCAGGTTGTGGAAGGTCGATTGCACGACCTGATGGGGATCTCTCGGGAATCGCTGTCCCTTGGATCGACTGCGCGCGAAGTATCAGCAAGGAGGCAAGATGTCGCTGTGTTTGACTATCACTAGTTATCACAAGATTACCCCGGGGCAGTGCTCCGAAAAGTCCATGAACCAGGGCTCGATGGCTATCGGCCGCAGCTCGGATAATGACTGGGTATTGCCCGACCCTGAGCGCTTGGTGTCTTCGCAACACTGCGTTATTCAATACAAAGATGGCCGTTATTATTTAACCGATAACAGTACAAATGGTGTGGAGTTGGTTAACGCCGGTATTCGTATGCGCCGGGGTAATAGCGAGCCGCTGCAGAATGGTGAGTTGATCCGCATCGGCGATTACGAAATCCAGGCACGTATCGATTTCAATGTGCAGGCCGTCGATAGCCAGCCGTTTGCCGGTGATTCACCGAACAGTTTTGAGGCCTTGATGGGCGCGGTGGCGAATAAGCCCGCGCCGACGCCCGTGATTGCGCCGCAGTTCCACGGCGCTTCGTCGATGGATACCCTGCCTGACCTGTTCGACTTCCTCAGCCCCACCGCCGTGCCGCCGCCCACTGTGGCTGACCACGTCCCCAGCGAACAACACGACTTCCGCCCACCTACGCCGGTCGCGGTGCCGCTGGTCGAGAAGCCTGCGGTATCCGGCGCGGTGATTCCCGAAGACTGGGACCTGTTTGGCGATACGCCAGCGCCGTTGACCAGCGCGCCGCCGCCCGCGCCGACACCCCCCCCCGTACCGACACCGCCGCCTGCACCGAGCGTGCCGTCGCCCCCCGTGGTCGAGCCCGTGCTCCCCGTGGCCGATACCCGGCAACCCGACCTCCTGCACGCCTTCCTGCGCGGCGCGGGCCTGGACCAACTGCGCCTGGACAAGGCCGATGCCTGTGCGCAGATGGAAAGCATCGGCCGCAGCTACCGCCTGATGGTCGAGGGCTTGATCGACGTGTTGCGCGCCCGCGCCAGTCTCAAGGGCGAGTTCCGCATGCAGCAGACGATGATCCAACCCGCCGAAAACAATCCGTTGAAATTCGCACCGAACGCCGACGAAGCGTTACTGCTGCTGCTTCGCCATGGCAACCAAGCGTTTATGGCTCCGGATCTCGCCGTGCGTGACAGTTTCGACGATCTGCGCGCCCATCAGTTGGCGGTGATGGCCGGGGTGGAAGCGGCGATCAAACACCTGCTCGGCCGCTTCGAACCGGCACAACTGGAAGAACGCATGGGCAAACCCGGCGGGCTGTCGAGCCTTTTCAACGGTTCGCGCCAGGCCCAGTACTGGCAACAATTCACCGAGCTCTACAGCAATATTTCCCGCGAGGCCCAGGAAGATTTCCAGGACCTGTTCGGCCGCGAATTCAGCCGAGCCTACGAAGAACACAGCGCACGCCAGCGTCGCTGACCCGCAGCACATGGATTAACGGATAGCTAAGTACGTCATTGAGGACGCAGGATGATTCCCAGGTTTTTACTCGCAGTCGCTACCGCGCTGCTGCTGACCGCGTGTGCCAAGGACGCGGCCAAACCCGAAACAGCCGCTGAGGCTGAAGTGGACACCGCCGCCGTCGAGTTGCATTTCCACGCCATTGCCGGGCTTAACCCCGGCGCCAACGGCCAGGCCGCCCCGGTGCGGGTGCGCATTTTCGAACTGAAAAACGCCGCCACCTTCGCCCGCTCCGATTACTTCGCCCTGGCCGACCGTGCGCAATCCACCCTCGGCCTGGACCTGCTGGACCAGGACGAAGTCATGGTGCAACCCGGCCAGCAACTGAGCATCCAGCGCGACCTCGACCCCTCCACGCGCCAGATCGGCTTGCTGGTGGGTTATCGCGAGCTGGACCGCGCGCAATGGCGCACGGTGATCAACGTGCCCGCGCGCCAATACACCGAATACCAGATCAGCCTCGATGTGCGTGCCGTGCGCGCCGACGTCGTGGCTACCCCATCCAGCCCTGCCCAATAAGAAGCAATCGGAGCCCCCATGTCCTGGAACAATCGCGTGGTCTGGTCGGAAGGCATGTTCATCGGAACGCAGCACTTCCAGCAGCATGACCGTTACCTGGAAAACCTGATCGACGCCCGCAGCCGTCCGCTGTCCGCCGGCGCCTGGGGCTTTTCCGAGTTGCTGATCGACCAGGGCCTGCTGGCCCAGGGCAAGCTGGCGATCGTGTCGGCACGCGGCCTGTTGCCCGACGGCACGCCGTTCAATATTCCCCAGGATGACCTCGCGCCGAGCCCGTTGAATATCGACGACAACCTGCGCGACGGCCTGGTCTACCTGGCCTTGCCCCTCAAGCGCGCGGGTGCCCGCGACACCGTCGACGACGGCGAAGACCTTGGCGCCGCGCGTTACGTGAGCCAGGTGCGCGAAGTGCGCGACGACAACGCCCCGTTCGAGAACCGCGCCCCAGTGGCCGTTGGCTCCCGTGCCTTGCGCCTGCTGACCGCGCAGGATGGCATCAGCGATTACGCCGCCATCGGGCTGGTGCGCATCAAGGAAAAACGCGCCGACCGCGCGCTGGTCCTCGACGACACTTATATCCCGCCGGTATTGGACGTGGCCGCGAGCAAACCACTGAGCGCATTTCGCAGTGAGCTGCTTGGCCTGCTGCACCAGCGTGGCGAAGCCCTGGCGGGCCGTGTGGTGGCCTCGGGTGCCGGTGGGGCGTCGGAGATTGCCGACTTCATGCTGTTGCAACTGGTCAACCGTGCCCAACCGCTGATCCAGCATTTCAACCAGTTGAGCCCGCTGCATCCGGAGCGCTTCTTCAGCGAACTGGTCAGCCTGGCCGGTGAGTTTTCCACCTTTTCCACCAGTGGCCGTCGCCCCCAGGAATACCCGCAGTACCAGCACGACGACCTGGCCCTGAGC
Source organism: Pseudomonas sp. FG86 (assembly GCF_057808775.1). Classification (NCBI taxonomy): domain Bacteria; kingdom Pseudomonadati; phylum Pseudomonadota; class Gammaproteobacteria; order Pseudomonadales; family Pseudomonadaceae; genus Pseudomonas; species Pseudomonas sp. FG86. Next base: position 130,484 of record NZ_JBMDIS010000001.1, read on the forward strand.
TTCGCCCCGGTGATGGCGGCGCTGCGCGAAGCGTTGTCGATGCTGATCGACAGCAAGGCCACGCCGATCCCGATCGTGGAGAAAGCCTATGGCATCCATGTGGCCATGCTGGCCGACAAGACCCTGCTCGACAGCGCCAGCTTCATCCTCGTGGTGCGTGCCGATGTGCCCGGCGAAACCCTGCGCGCGCGCTTCGGCCAGCAGAGCAAGGTCGGCTCGGTGGAGCACATCCGTGACCTGGTCAACCTGCAACTGCCGGGCATCAGCCTGCTGCCGTTGCCGGTGGCGCCACGTCAGATTCCCTACCACGCGGGCAGTACCTATTACGAGCTGGACCGCGGCAGCGAGCACTGGCAGCAGTTGGGCAACTCCGGCGGTTTCGCCTTCCATATCGCCGGGCAGTTCCCGGGTTTGAACCTGGCCTTCTGGGCGATCCGAGGATAATTCGCGATGCATCCCAATGATGATGACCGCACCCAGTTCATGCCGCGCCCGGGTGGCCGTGCGCCGGAACCTGTGCGTGCAGAGCCGGCGCCGCTGTCGATGCCGGCGGCACCGATCCTGACCGGCAAAAGCCAGGGGCTTAACCCGCTGGAAAGCGCCGCCGGCCCGCTATTGGCGTTGCTGACACGCCTGCGCAACACCATTGCCCACCCCGCACCGGCCAGTTTGCGTGCGCAGCTGCTGGCCTACCTGCGCCAGTTCGAAGAACGCGCGGAAGCGGCCGGTGTGGCACGCAATGAAGTGCTGCTGGCGCGGTATGCGCTCTGCACCGCCCTCGATGAAGCGGTGTTGAGCACGCCGTGGGGCAGCACCAGTGACTGGGGCAAGCAGAGCCTGTTGATCACCGTGCATAACGAAGCCTGGGGCGGCGAAAAAGTCTTCCAGTTGCTCGACCACTGCCTGCAAAGCCCGCGCGAGCGCCTGTACCTGCTGGAATTGTTGTACCTGTGCATGTGCCTCGGGTTCGAGGGCCGCTACCGCGTGATCAACGACGGTCGCAGCCAGCTGGAAGCCCTGCGTGAGCGCACCGCTGCGGCGATTCGTAGTGCCCGTGGCGACCACGAGCGCGAGTTATCGCCGCACTGGCGCGGCGTCAGCGTCGCGCGGGATCGCCTGGCGCAGTTCATGCCGCCATGGATCGCGGTGGCTATCGGCCTGGCGCTGCTGCTGGCGTTGCTGTTCGGCTTGCGCATGAAGCTGGCATCGGACGCCGAGCCGGTGTTCAAGAACATTCATGCCTTGGGCGAGATCCCGGTGCAGGCCATCGACCGTCCGGTGGCGCAGCCCAAAGTCATCGAGCGGCCACGCCTGGCCGGCTTCCTGGCGGAGGACATCAAGGCGGGTCGTGTGGCAGTAGAAGATCAGGTCGACCGTTCAGTCGTGACCATTCGTGGCGACGAACTCTTTGCGTCCGCCAGCTCCAGCATCGTCGATGACTACCAGCCGCTGATGCTGCGCATCGCCGACGCCATTCGCAAGGTCAAGGGCCAGGTGCGTGTCACCGGGCACAGCGACAACCGCCCGATTGCCACGCTGCGCTTCCCGTCCAACTGGGCGCTGTCCGAAGCGCGGGCCAAGTCGGTGCTGGACATCCTGGCAGCCAAGACCGGCCAAGGCGACCGCTTCAGCGCCGAAGGCCGCAGCGACACCGAGCCGGTGGCCACCAACGCCACCGCCGAAGGCCGTGCCCGCAATCGCCGGGTTGAAATCACCGTATTGGCGGAGGGCGTCGAGTGAAGGCGTTTTTCAGTTTCATGATTCGCTGGGTGATCCCCGTACTGGGCCTGATCGCCCTGAGCCTGATCATCTGGTTTGTGGGGCCGTTGCTCGATGGGCTGGTTCCGGAAGGGCGGCGCTGGGCGCTGATCGTGCTGATCTTTGCGGTGTGGATTGCCTATCGGGTGTTCCGCATCATCCAGGCGCGCCGTCAGGCGGCCGAAGTGATGCGCAGCCTGGCGGCGGAAACCCCGGCCGACCCCAACAGCGTGGCCACCGCCGAAGAATTGTCGAGCTTGCGCCAGCGCATGGACGAAGCCTTGGCCCTGTTGAAAAAGGCCAAGCTAGGTGGTGACGAACGCCGCAATCTCTATGAGCTGCCGTGGTACGTGATCATCGGCCCGCCAGGCTCGGGCAAGACCACTGCGCTGGTCAATTCCGGGCTGCATTTCCCGCTGGCCGCGCAACTGGGCGCCGGTGCGGTGCGTGGTGTCGGCGGCACGCGCAATTGCGACTGGTGGTTTACCGACCAGGCGGTATTGCTCGACACCGCAGGCCGCTATACCACCCAGGACAGCAATTCCACGGTGGATAAAGCCGCCTGGCTGGGCTTTCTCGACCTGCTGAAAAAGCAGCGCTCGCGTCGCCCGATCGATGGTGCCTTTATCGCGATCAGCCTGTCTGACCTGCTGCTGGGCACCGACGCCGAACGCGCCGCCCATGCGGCGGCGATCCGCCTGCGTGTCCAGGAGCTGTACACCCAATTGGGCGTGCGTTTCCCGATCTACCTGATGCTGACCAAGCTCGACCTGGTGCCGGGCTTCATGGAGTTCTTCGACAACCTGAGCAAGGAAGAACGCGCCCAGGTGTGGGGCATGACCTTTGCCCTGGATGACGGCAAGAACAGCGACAGCCCGCTGGCCCACCTGCAAAGCGAATTCGCCGGCCTGGAGCAGCGCCTCAACGAACGCCTGGTGGAACGCCTGCAACAGGAGCGCGACCCGGCGCGGCGCGACCTGATCTACGGTTTCCCGCAACAGTTCGGCGCCCTGAAGGATTGCCTGCAAAGCTTCCTCGAAGGTGTATTCAAGCCCAACGCCTTTGAAGAACGCGTGTTGCTGCGCGGGGTGTACTTCACCAGCGGTACCCAGGAAGGCAGCCCGATTGACCGCCTGATTGGCGCCATGGCCCAGAGCATGAACCTGGACCGCCAGCACCTGGCGCGCCAGAGCGGTACCGGGCGCAGTTACTTCATCGAAAAACTCTTCACCGCCGTGGCTTTTGCCGAACGTGGACTGGTGGGTGTGAACCCGAAAGTTGAGCGCCGGCGCAAGTGGATCGCACGCGGTGTGCTCGCGGCCACCGTGGCCTTGGTGATCGTGGTCAGCAGCTTGTGGTGGGTGAGCTATCGCGCCAACCAGGCGTATATCGCCCAGGTCGATCAGAAGGTAGCGCCCCTGGGCCAGACCGTCCAGAACCTCAGCCCGGCGCAGCGCGAAGTGCTGGCCGTGCTACCGCTGCTCAATGCGGTGAAGAACCTGGCAGGCGATTCGCCCAGCTGGTCCGAGGGCCTTGGGCTGTATCAAGGCGACATGCTGGAAGCCGAGTCCGCCAGCGTCTACCGCAAGCTGCTGATCGCGGTCTTCGCGCCACGCCTGGTGACGCGTATCGAAGAGCAACTGCACGGCGGCGGCAATTCCGACTTCCTTTACGAGGGCCTCAAGGCCTACCTGATGCTCGCCGACACCGAGCATTACGACCCGGACTTCATCAAGGCCTGGATCGCCCTCGATTGGGACCGCAACCTGCCCCGTGACCTGCCCGCCGATCAGCGCCAGGCGCTGGCCGGGCACCTGCAGGCGTTGTTCGAACGGCACCCGCCGAGCGCACGCCTCGATCCGCGTTTGATCGACGACCTGCGTCGCCAGTTGCAACAACTGCCGGTGGCCCAGCGCGTCTACGACCGGGTCAAACGTCAGAAATTGCCTGAAGGCATCCCGGACTTCCGCATCAACGAAGCCGCCGGCCGTGATGCTGCGCTGGTGTTCAGCCGCAAAAGTGGCAAGCCGCTGGGTGAGCCGCTGAGTGGTTTCTTTACCGCTAAGGGCTATCGCCAGGCGTTCCTGCTGAGCAGCCTGAACCAGACCGGTACCCTGGCCGAAGAGCAATGGGTACTGGGCCGTGAGCAGGCCGACCAGCAGAACGTGGTCAGCCTGGCCGCCGATGTGCGTCGCCTGTACTTCCAGGACTACCAGCGCCAGTGGGATGCGTTGCTCGCCGACATCGACTTTGTACCGATCACCAGCGTGGCCCAGGCAGCCGATGTGCTGCGGGTGATTTCCGGACCCACCTCGCCGCTGAAAAAACTGCTGGTGGCGGTGGCCAAGGAAACCGACCTGCAAGCGGAAGAGCGCCAATTGGCCGCCAAGGGTGTACCGGTGGAAGGTGGGGTGGACAAGCTCAAGGAGCGCCTGGGCAGCCTGCTCGGCCAGGAGCAACCGACCGCGAATGCGCCGGCCGCCGCGGATGACCCGGTGACCGCACACTTCGCCGAACTCAACAGCATCGTCAGCAAGAACGAAGGCGAACCGGCTGCCATCGACGGCCTGTTGTCGGACATGAATGCGCTATATGTGCAGGTCAGCGCCATGGTCGGTGCCAGCGGCGACGCCTTGCTGGGTGAGGCGAAGAACCAGGCGGCGGCTGCGGCCACGCGGGTCAGCCTGAATGCCGAGCGCCAGCCCCCTTTGGTGCAAGGCATGGTCAAGTCGGTGGTCAACTCCACCACCAACAGCATGATGGGCGGAGTGCGTAACCAACTGAACGCGGCCTGGGTCAGTGAAGTGGTCAACGTGTATCGCCAGTCCCTGGCAGGGCGCTACCCGATGTCGCCGGGCAGTACGCGTGACGCCACCCTGGATGACTTCGGGCAGTTCTTTGGCGTGGGCGGGGTGATGGACAATTACTTCCGCAAGTACCTGCAGCCGTACGTGGACACCTCGGCGCAGACCTGGCGCTGGCAGCCGGGCGCGGCGCAGAAGCTCGGGATTGCACCGGGCGTGCTGCAAACCTTCCAGCGTGCCGCGACGATCCGCGATGCGTTCTTCCGCTCCGGGGGTACCCAACCCATCGTGCGCTTCGAACTCAAGCCAGTGTCGATGGACCCGAGCATTACCCAGTTCCTGCTTGACCTTGACGGCCAGCAACTGAGCTACGACCACGGCCCGAGCCGCCCGGTGGCGATGCAATGGCCAAACCCCGGCAGCATTGGTGTGGTGCGAATTTCCATCATGCCGCCGTCGGCCAGTGGCCGCTCCGGTGTGACCCTGGATGGCCCGTGGGCTTGGTTCCGCCTGTTGGAGCAATCGGACCTTACCGCCGGCAACTCGCCTGATCGCTTTAACCTGCGCCTGCGTGTGGATGGGGCGAGCATCGCCTACGAGTTGCGCGCCAACAGCGCCTTCAATCCGTTCAAGAGTCGCGTGCTCAGCGGCTTCAGCCTGCCGGAGCGGTTATGACGACGCTGGGTTTCTACGGCAAGTTGGCCAGTCGTGGGGACTTTGTCAGCCGCGCCTTGCCCCAGAGCTTTATTGGCCCATGGGACAGCTGGCTGGCGGCGGGTTTGCTCGCCAGCCAGCAGAGCCTGGGCGCCGAGTGGCTCAACGTGTACCTGGTCAGCCCGCTGTGGCGCTTTGTGTTGGCGCCGGGTGTGTGCGGACCGAACGCGGCGGCGGGCGTGGTGATGCCGAGCATCGATCGGGTGGGGCGGTATTTCCCGCTGGCGGTGGTGGCCTTGCTCGATCACGACACCAACCCGGCGTCCCTGGTGGGCGGTCCGGACACCTGGTTCGAACAGGCCGAAGAGCTGTTGCTCGGCACCCTCGATGCCGACGCTACCTTTGAACGCTTCAACGATGGCCTCGACAGCTTGGGCTTGCCGGCGATTGAGCCGCGAGCGGTCGACAGCCGTTTCGCCGGCCTGCAACGCGTGGCCGCCACCGAGCCCCACCAGCGCATGACCGCGCTCGCCGAACAGGCCTGCGACGGTGCCAGCCTGTGGTGGGGCCGTGGTTCGCAGACGATTTCCCCTGGTTTATTGCGGTGTCAGGGCCTGCCCGCCACCGGCGATTTTGCGCAGTTTTTGCTCGGACAAGAGGGTGTGATGTAGATGGGGGCGACGTATGTATCCGCGAGCAAAAGCCATGTGGGCATGGTCCGCCAGGTCAACGAAGACGCCTGCCTGGACCTGCCGGAAAACCGCCTGTGGGTGGTGGCCGACGGCATGGGCGGGCATGCGGCGGGGGATTACGTCAGCAGCCTGATCGTCGACAGCTTGCGCAGCGTGCCGCTGGGTCGGTCCCTCGAGGAATACTCGGCGGCCTTGCGCAATGACCTGCTCCGTATCAATGCCGCCGTGCGTGAAGAAACCGCCAACCGTGGTGTGACCATGATGGGCAGCACCGTGGTGGTGCTCGCCGCCCGCGGCTTGCGCGGTGTGTGCCTGTGGGCTGGCGACAGTCGCCTGTACCGCCTGCGCGACGGCGTGCTCGAAGGCATCTCCCGCGACCACAGCTACGTGCAGGACCTGCAAGACAGCGGCCTGCTCAGCGAAGCCGACGCGCGCGTGCACCCGCGCGCCAACATCGTCACCCGCGCCATTGGCGTAGAGGCCCAGTTGGAACTGGCGGTGGTCGACCTGTTGATCGCCCCGGGTGACAGCTACCTGCTGTGCAGCGATGGCCTGAACAAGACCGTCGAAGACCATGAGATCCGCGAAGTGCTCAGCCACGACGCGCCGGACGAAATCGTGCGCAGCCTGGTGCACCTGGGGCTTAACCGCGGCGCGCCGGACAACATCACCGCCATCGTCGTGAAGGTATCGGCATGAACATTGTGATTCCGGGCTACGACATCGAAGGCGAGATCGGCGAAGGCGCCATGGCCAGCGTGTACCTGGCGACCCAGCGCTCGCTGGAGCGCAAGGTGGCGTTGAAAGTGATGGCGGCGGCGCTGGCGGCCGACCCGAGTTTTTGCGAACGCTTCCTGCGCGAGGGCAAGACCCTGGCGCGCTTGTCGCACCCGCATACGGTGACCATCCATGACATCGGCAATGTCGGTGAGCTGTATTACATGGCCATGGAGTACCTGCCCAACGGCACGCTCAAGGAGCGCATCGCCGCGGGCCTGACGCCAGAGCAGGGCGTGACGTTGATTCGCCAGATTGCCTCGGCGCTGGGCTATGCGCATGCCCAGGGGTTGGTGCACCGCGACGTCAAGCCGGCGAACATCCTGTTCCGTGCTGACGGCACTGCGGTGTTGTCGGACTTCGGTATCGCCAAGTCCCTGGACGACCGTACCCAGTTCACCCAGGCCGGGTTTGCGGTGGGCACGCCGAGCTACATGAGCCCGGAGCAGGCACGGGGCCAGGAGATCGATGGCCGTGCCGACCTCTACGCCCTGGGCGTGGTGCTGTATGAAATCCTCGTCGGCAAGCTGCCGTATAACGGCACCGATGCGCTGTCCACGGCGCTGGCGCACCTGACCGAACCCTTGCCGGAGTTGCCGGTGCACCATGGCCGTTATCAGGGCGTGCTGCGCAAGCTGTTGGCCAAGGACCCGGCGGAGCGTTTCCCGGATGCGGCGGCGTTGCTGGCGGCACTGGACCAGCTGCCGGCGGACTCGCCAGAGGCCACGCTGGTGCGGCCGTTGCCGATCCCGCTGAGTTTTGATCTGGCGGGCATGACGCCCGTCACCATCGACATCCCGACCGATAAACCCCAGCCGCAACCGGTGCGCCAGCCGGTGGTGACACCGACCCAGCATAACGCCGTGTCCGAGCAGCGCCGTGGGCCGGTGTTGGCACTGGCCGCCGTGGCGGTGGCCGTGGCATTGGCCATTGGTGGCGGCAGCTACTGGTGGTTGAGCGGCCGTGATGAACCGGCCAAGCCGCCGGTTGCCGTCGTGCCGCAGGCCAAGCCGCCTGCGGCGGTAGCCGAAGTGCCACAGGCAACGCCACCTGTGGCGGTGGCTGAAGTGGATGGCGGCCAACGTCCGTTGTTGATGGCCGGCAAGAAGACCCTGTTCCAGCGCGTCCTCAGCAAGCCCGGCGCCAAACTGTCGAATGAGGCCGGCAGCGCGTCGGGCAAGGCCCTGCCGGCGTTCTCCGTGCTCTACGTGTATCAGCGCAAAGACGTCGACGGCAGCCCGTGGGTACGCGTCGGCGCCGCCACCGATGGCCGCAGCGACGGTTGGTTGCCCGCCGCCCAGGTCAGCGACTGGAAGCAAAGCCTGGTGCTCAAGTTCACCGAGCGCTCCGGCCGGGCGCCGGTGATGTTCCTGCGCCAATCCGCCGAAGTGGAAAAGCTGCTGGCTGATCCTGCCGCGGCCAAAGGCGTGTTGGCCAAGGCGCAGAAAAACAGCGAAGACAACGGCCAGGTCCTGGCCTTGGAGCCGGCTGCCAGTGCGGTGCCGCAGAACCAGTTCTACCTGTTGCCGATCTTCGACTCCAAAGAGAGCTTCGACGAAAACGGCCAGCCGGTGCAGTTGCTGAATGTCGCGTCCATCGACCCTGGCAGCAGCGCGGCCGCCAAGCCTGCAACGCCGGTGATGAGCGCCAATGCCGACGCCTTCCGCACCGCCGTGGTGCTGGTGGTCGATACCACCGTTTCCATGCAGCCCTATATCGACCAGGTTCGCGACGTGGTGCACGAACTGCAAACCCGCATTGCCGAGCGTGGCGAACTGGACAGTGTCAGCTTCGGCCTGGTCGGTTTTCGCAACAGCATCAAGAAAACCCCGGGCCTGGAATACGTGGCCAAGACCCTGATCAGCCTTGACCAGGGCCGCGACCCGCAACGCTTCCTCGACATGGCGCGCCAGGTCAAGGCGTCCACGGTGTCCAGCCATTCCTTCAACGAAGATGCGTTTGCCGGGGTGATGCAGGCCGTGGAAGGCATGGACTGGTCCGGCTATGGCGGGCGGATCATCCTGCTGGTCACCGACGCTGGCGCCCTGCGCAAGAACGACCCGTTCGCCGCCACTCAGATGAACGAAGCCGAAGTGCGCCAGGCCGCGCTGGGCAAGCAGATCAAGATCTACGCCCTGCACCTGCGCACCGACGCTGGCAAGAAAACCCACGCCGGCGCCGAGAGCCAATACCGTGTCCTCACCGCCGACGCCAACCCACAGATCGGCGACCTGTACACGCCGGTACCGGGGGGGGATGTGCGCAAGTTGGGTGAGCGGGTCGATGAGATCGGCACGGTGTTCGCCAACCTAGTGCACCAAGTGCGCAGCAACACGCCGCAGCCGGTGCCGTTGCTGAGTGGCGCGCCGAGCCTGGCGGATAAATCCGCGGCGGTCGGCTATGCCATGCACATGGACTTCCTCGGCCGCAAAGCCGCGAGCCAGGCGCCGCAACTGGTCAGCGCCTGGACCGCCGACCGCGACCTGACCAACCCGGCACTGCCGGCGTTCCAGGTGTGTGTGATGTTGACCAAATTGCAGCTCAATGACCTGCAACAGTCGCTGAAACTGATCGTCGATGCCGCGCGCAAAACCCAGACTTCACCCAAGGACTTCTTCCAGGAAATCGCCAGCGCCTCAGCCTATATGAGCCGCGACCCGCAAGCCCTGCGCAAGGGCGGCAACCTGGCCGATGGCGGGATTCTCGGCGAGTACCTGGAAGGCCTGCCGTACCGCAGCAAGTCGCTGAACATGACCCAGGATTTGTGGTTGTCGTTGAGCGTGGCCGAGCAGGAAGACTTTATCGACGAGCTGGATTCGAAGATCCGCCTCTACGAAACCTTCCACAATGACGTGGCCAACTGGGTCCGTTTCGGCGATGCCGAGCCGGGTGATGCGTTGTACCGCGTACCCTTGTCGACGCTGCCGTAATGCTGAACCTGAGTGCGGTGCACAAGAGCCGGGGTGTCGGCAGCCAGCGTTACAGCTTGGTGATCCCGGCGCTGCACCTGCGTGCCGGGGAGCAGTTGGCGATTGTCGGGCCGAGCGGGTGTGGTAAGAGCACCTTGCTGGATCTGCTGGCGCTGGTATTGGCGCCTGATCAGGTGGGCCGGTTCGAATTCAATCAGCAGGACATTGGCGGGCTGTGGCGTGCCGATCAGCAATCCACCCTGGCCGCGCTGCGCAGCCAGCACCTGGGCTATGTGCTGCAAACCGGCGGGCTGCTGGGCTTTCTGGATGTACGCAGCAATATCGCGCTGTCGCGGCAACTGCTGGGGTTGAAGGACGATGGCAGCGTGGCGCGCCTGGCTGAACAGCTGGAGATCAGCGACCAGTTGGCCAAGAAGCCGGCGGCCCTGTCGGTGGGCCAGCGCCAACGCGTGAGCTGCGCGCGCGCTTTGGCCCATGCGCCGCAGTTGGTGCTGGCTGATGAACCCACCGCGTCCCTTGACCCATTGAATGCCGAACGCGTCATGCAGGCGCTGCTGGCCCAGGCCCGCGAGCATCGCGCCGCCTGTGTGATCGCCACCCATGACGAACCCCTGGCCCGCGCCAGCGGCTTGCAGGTGCGGCGCATCAGCTGTCGCCGCGACGCCGACGGCGGCGTCACCGCGACCCTCGGGGAGGCGTGCTGATGCGTATCCCTCTGGTGGCGTCCCTGGCCTGGCAGGATTACCGCAACGATGCCTGGCTGTCGGCCTGCTCGGTGTTGGCGCTGGTGGCGGTGATCGCGCCGTTGCTGGTGTTATTCGGCCTGAAATTTGGACTGGTTAGCAGTTTGACCGAACGTTTGGAGACCGATCCGGCCACCCGTGAAATTATTCCGTTGGGCGGTGGTCGATTCAGCAGCGCATTTGTCGAACAGCTCGGCCAGCGCAGCGATGTGGCGTTCGCCTTACCACGCACGCGGCAGATTGCGGCGACGGCGCAGGTCGGCGCGCTGACCTTGGAAATGCTGCCGACGGCTGCGAGTGACCCGTTGTTGAGCGGCCTGCCGATGCCCACGGGCCTGGACCAGATCGTGCTGAGCCACACCGCTGCCGAGAAGCTCGCGGCACGGCCGGGGGATTGGTTGGAGACCAGTTTTGCGCGGCAAGTGGCGGGACGTGTAGAAGCCCAGCGCACACGCTTGCAGGTACTGGCGGTGCTGCCGCTGGAAGCCTTCGCGCGTGATGGGTTGTTTGCCGATTTGAGATTGTTGGAAGCGGCGGAAGATTACCGCGATGGCCGTGCGGTACCGGCGTTGGGTTGGGCCGGTGATGAGGTGGCTGTGAGCGAGCAGCGGGTATACCCGGCATTTCGCCTGTATGCGCGCAGCCTCACCGATGTGGAACCGCTGCGGGTGTATTTCGCCGCGCAGAATCTGCTGGTGTCGACCCAGGCGCAGACCATCGCCCAGGTGCAGTCGTTGAGCCGCAACCTGTCGATCGTGTTCTGGATCATCGCCGGGTTGGCCTTGGCGGGGGCGTTTGCGGCGATCTTCGCCGGGGCGCTGGCCGCCGTGGCGCGCAAGCGCCGGGAATTGTCGGTGTTGCGCCTGTTGGGTTTTTCCACCGGCGCACTGTTGCTGTTTGTGGTGGTGCAGGCGCTGTACAGCGCAGGGTTTGCCGCCTTGCTCAGTGCCGGGCTGTATGGCCTGGCCGAGACAGCGGTGAATAAGTTATTCGTGCAGGTGCCGGGCGAATACGCCAGCCACCTGCTGGCGCGTCACTACGGCCTGGCCCTGGTTGCAGTCCTCGGCGTCAGCGCCGTGGCGGCGGCCTGTGGCGGTTGGCGAGTGGCGCGTATCCAGGCTTCTGAAGGAATCAGAGATGTATAAGTTACTGGGCGCCTGTGTGGCGCTGACCTTGGCTTCGATGGCCTGGGCCGATGAAGCGAGTGACAAGCTCGACAACCCCAAGCCGTTGCCCGACGACGTCAGCCTGCCGTTGCCGTGCGAAGGCAATATGGTGTTCCGCTACGCCTACGTATTGGCTCAGGGCACCCTGGACGACCGCGAGATCAGCCTTGGTTACCCGTTTGCCGAAGGCGAGGCGGGCTATCAGCAGTCGTTTATCTCCGGCTATCGCCGCGACTTCATCAACGGCCAATTCACCCTCAAGGACTTGCCGAAAGACTGGAACAAAGTCATCGCACCGTTGATGCCCAAGACCGACGCCAAGACCCCGCTCAAGCCGATGCTGTACTTCATCGGCAAGTACGAAGTGACCGCGCGCCAATATGCCCAGGTGATGTCCCAGGCGCAGTCGCTGGCCAGTGGCGAGCCCGCGCCGGCCTGCGATGCGCCCACCGGCATGGCCGCGCGTTTGCCCAAGGTGAAACTGTCGCGCTTTGAGGCCGAGCGTTTCTCGGCGGTGTACAGCGCCTGGCTGATGAAATACCACCGCGACTTGCTACCGGTCAGCGGGCGCGGTTCGTCGGCAGAAGAGGGCGGCCTGGGCTTTGTACGCCTGCCCACCGAAGTGGAATGGGAGTTCGCGGCCCGCGGTGGCCATGCGGTCAGCCGCCAGGACCTGGAAGGGCGCCTGTTCCCGCGCCGCGTCGAAGGCAGCGAGAGCGACGGCCCGCTCGGCGATTACGCGGTGTTCAACCAGGTCGCCGGTGGCACCGGCCAGGCCGCGCGCCTGATGCCCATCGGCACCAAATTGCCCAACCCGATCGGCATGTTCGACGTGATCGGTAACGCCGCGGAAATGGTCCAGGAATCTTTCCAACTGGTACACGCCGGACGCCGCCAGGGCACCTACGGCGGCTTTGTGGTCAAGGGCGGCAACTACCTGGAAGGCGAGGGCACGCTGTTTACCGGCATGCGCCGCGAATACCCGTTGTTCGCCGCCGACGGCACCGAACAAAGCAATGAGACCACCGGTTTCCGCGTGGCGGTTGGTGCGTTGTCGGCACCGCGCTCACGCTACAAGGAGTTGTTCGCCCAGTGGCAGAAAGAGGGCCGCCTGGCCTCGTTGACCGACGCCATTGACGATGCCCAGGACCCGACCAAGCGCCTGGACAGCATCATCGCCGCCAGCGTCGACCCCAAGTTGCAGGCCGAGCTGGGGCTGGTCAACGAAGAGCTCAAGCGCAATGTCTCGCTGATCGCCCAGCAACGCGAAGAGGCGGCGGGCAACCTGATTCAGTCGGCGGCATTGGTGGCCGAGACCATCAGCAACTACAACATCCGCCTGGCCAACCTGCAGAAGAGTCGCCAGCAGGCCCTGGACAATAAGGACGAGGCCAGCGCGGCGCTGTTTGCCACGGCCATCGACAACGGGCGCAGCGCCCTCGATGGCGCGGTGGCGATCTATATCGACAACCTGGCCACCGGCACGCGCTACACCGACGCGGTGATCCAGGCGCAGTTTCAACGCATCAAGGAAGAGTTGGATCGCAAGCCAGTGCTCGGCAAGAGCCTGGTGACGCGCGCGACACTGTTCGTCCGCCATGTCGGCAACTACCGCAAGCAACAGCGGGCCGACCCGGCGACGATCTTGAAGGAATTGCTCGCAGCGAGCGGTCAGCGATGATCGCTGGCTGTATGGCGAGCTTGGAAGGGACTCAGGCGGCAGTGGGCCGTGCTGGGCAAGTCAAACTTAGAAGAGAACACACCTATGCTTTTTTCCCGTAAGGCGGTTTCCAAGCGTCACTTGCTGCTGATCGCAGCCGGCTTCAGCACGGTGCTGACCGGTTGCGCCACGTCGCCGGCCTCCAAGGTCGCGTCGAGCACCAAGGTCGAGTACTACCCCAACTGCTACGAGCCGGTGCAGCACTTGCGCGCCACCGATTCGAACATGACCAAGTCGGTCGTCACCGGTGCAGCCATCGGCGCTGCCGGCGGCGCCCTGCTCGGCGCCCTGACCGGCGACAAGGAAAAACGTGGCCGTAACGCCGCCATCGGCGCAGCGGGCGGCGCCCTGGCCGGCGGCGCAGCGGGTTACTACACCGAGCGTCAGAAGCAGATCGCCGATGACAACCAGCGCATTGCCTCGTATGCGGCTGACGTGAACAAAAGCGCCTCTGACATCGACCGCAGCACCGCGTACGCCAGGGCGTCCCAGCAGTGCTACCAGAGCGCATTCACCAAGCTGGTGGCTGATCGTAAAGCCAAGACCGTCAACGACACCGAAGGCCGCAAGCGCCTGGCGGAAATCGTCTCGGGCCTGAAGGAATCCAATGACCTGATCGTTGCGGTCAACGGCAAAGCCGCCGAAGACCTGAACAACTACACCCAGGCCTACGAGAAAGACCTGCAGCAGGTTGGCGTACAGCGTGCCGACGTGGTCACCGTGGCCCAGGCCGATGCAACACCCGCGGTGACACCGGGCAACAAGAAGAAAGGTACAGGCACCAAACCGCCGAAAAAGCCGCCTCTTCCAACCGTGCCGACAGAAGCGGTGAGCACCGAGAAAACCTTCCAGACCGCCCAGACCAAGCAAGATGAAAGCAAGAAGGTCGCCAGCGCCGGTAAAGCGCAGATCGAAGGCACTTGCCGCGATCCAAACCTGGCCGACTGGGCGCCGGTGCCTTGCCCTAACGTTTAAGTAATATGCTGCTATAAGCGTCAAACGCCAGCCGATCTTCCGCTAATGCGCAAGATCGGTAGCGTTCTTTTTGCAATTCGTTAAACTGCTGCGGCCACTCAATAATTACACCGAGGCCGTGTGCATGAAATTTCGTCTTCTCCTGTGGGTGCTGGGCCTGATGATGGGCAAAGCCAGCCGCACCAACCCCGCGTTCCAGCAACAGCTGGGTGACAAAGACCTGGCGTTCCAGTTGCAGACCCTCGATGGCAAGGTTGCCCGTCACTTCATCGTCAAAGACCAGCGCATCACCAGCCGCTCGGGTGTCCACCCGGCGCCGGCGTTTGCCATCGCGTTCAAGGATGCGGCCTACGGCTTCGCCACCCTGCAGGCGAAGAACAAGCAATTGGCGTTCATGACGGGGATTCAGGACAAGTCGATCCAGATCAAGGGCAACCCGGCGTTGGTGATCTGGTTCCAGGGCTTGACCAAGTATTTGAAGCCGAAGAAAAAGAAGTAGATCGAGGTGGATTCATCGGGGGCAAGCCCCCTCCCACACTTGACTGTGTTCGCAGATCAACATGTGGGAGGGGGCTTGCCCCCGATAGCGATCTGACAAGCTACCGATTCAGCCCTGGCTGAACTGGGACGCCAATTCGCGCAACAGCACTTCGGCATCCAGCACTTTGCCCACCACTTCCTCGGCCTTGTCACGGCTCAAGCCCAGGCGCTCGAGCAGCACATCCGGGATCGTTTCATCCGGGCCGGAACCAATGCCGCGGCTGCGCAACAGGCGCACGGCCAGGCATACCAGGTTCGGGTACTCGGCATACTGGCCGTCGTAGGTCGGGTCGTGCTGGAAGCGCAGGGCGGTGGACAGTTCGTCCGGCATGTCCCAGTAGCGCATCAGCCAGGCGCCGATCTGCTCGCGGCTGATGCCCAGCAGATGCTGCTCGACATAGCTGTGGCACAGGTGCGGGTTGACCTCCAGGTGCCGGCAGATCAGCGAGAAATGCGGCGGGAACACATGGGCCAGCAGCAGGTAGCCGAAGTTGTGCAGCAAGCCGGCCAGGTAGGTCAGGCCGGCCTCGGGGCGCTGGGCGCGTGGCATGGCACGGGTCAGGCCTTCGATCACGGCGGCGGTGTAGATCGATTGGTGCCAGTACGGCGTAGCCTGGTGCGGGTGGTCCTTGGGCAGGCTCAGGGTTTTGCCCAGGGCCAGGCCAAGCGCCAGGTTGATCACCAGGTCAAAGCCCAGCACCCGCACGATGGCGTCTTCCACCGAACGGATCTTGCCCGGCGAGGCGTAGTAGGGCGATGCGGCCCAGCTGACCACCTGGGCGGCCAGGGCCGGGTCGGTTTCCACCACGCCGGTGATATCGTCGATGGTCGCATTGGGGTCGACGCGCAGCTTGATGATCTTCTGCGCGGTGTCAGCCAGCGGCGGAATCTCGATGGTCGCTTCCAGGCGTTGCTGGATGCGGCGGGCTGTGAACGCCTGCATCGCTTGGGTGATTTCCTCGCGGTCATCATTGGGGCGGTCGAGGTTGGGGCGGATGTTGCTCAGCGGCTCACCGAACTGGCCGGCGCTGGCCTTGGTGAGCATGGTCTTGAAGGCTTCGCTGGAGATTTCCAGCAATACCCCGGCTTCGCCTGAATGCACCAGCAGGCTGGGTTCGTTGAGCAGGCTGCCTTCGTACAGGCACGGTGAACTGGTCAGTGGTGGCAGGCCCGGCAACAGGCTCAGGTCGTGCTTGCCCAGCATGCGCTTGACGCGATCCGGTGATACCGCCGTGAGGCGACGCCCGGTGAGTTCGGTGAGGCGGTTGAGGTCGAGCAACTGGCTCTGTGGGAACAGCACCATCAGTGCGCCCACGGCATCTTCCAGCAACACCGCCTGGACCTTTTGCGCAGGATTCAGGCCCGGTTGTTCGGCGACTTCCGTGTAGCTGATGGCGAGTTTTGCAAGCAACGCCCGAATAACCGGCGGGGCGGTCAGTGGGGTTGTGGCGAGGGCAACTTCTGACATGGCCTGATCCAATTTCTTACAGTCAACGAAGTATAACCAGCTTGATACAACTGTAGGTCGGATAAGTGAGTCAGGCGTCACACTTGGCCGTATTGCTGCCCATGGCGAAGCCAGCGATCCAGCAGCGGGCTGACGTGATGCGGCCAGCGCTCCAGCAGCGCTTGCGCCGCATCGCGCACAGCGGGCAGCAGGTCGGCGTCGCGCATCAGGTCGGCGACCTTGAATTGCAGCAGGCCGGTCTGGCGGGTACCGAGCATCTCGCCGGGGCCGCGCAGTTCGAGGTCTTTCTCGGCAATGACAAAACCGTCGTTGGTTTCACGCATGATGCCCAGGCGCTGACGACCGATCTGCGACAGTGGAGGGTGGTAGAGCAGCACACAGTGGCTGGCGGCGCTGCCCCGGCCGACGCGGCCGCGCAACTGGTGCAGTTGCGCCAGGCCCAGGCGCTCGGGGTTTTCGATGATCATCAGGCTGGCGTTGGGCACGTCCACACCGACTTCGATGACCGTGGTGGCCACCAGCAGTTGCAGGTTGCCGGCCTTGAATTCGGCCATCACCGCAGCTTTCTCTGCCGGCTTCATGCGGCCGTGGATCAGCCCGACCTTGAGCTCGCCGAGGGCGCTGGTGAGGTCTTCGTACGTGGTCTCGGCGGCCTGGCAGGTCAGCTCTTCGGATTCTTCAATCAACGTGCACACCCAGTACGCCTGGCGCCCTTCGGCACAGGCGCCCCGCACGCGCTCGATCACTTCCACGCGGCGGGTGTCGGTGACCAGCACGGTGTTGACCGGGGTTCGGCCGGGGGGCAGTTCGTCAAGGATCGAGGTGTCGAGGTCGGCGTAGGCACTCATGGCCAGGGTGCGCGGGATCGGCGTGGCGGTCATGATCAGTTGGTGCGGGCTCATGCGGCCGCCCACGCCTTTCTGACGCAGGGCCAGGCGTTGTTGCACGCCGAAACGGTGTTGTTCGTCGATGATCACCAGGGCCAGGTTCTTGAACGTCACTTCGTCCTGGAACAGCGCGTGGGTACCCACCACCATCGGTGCGCCGGCGGCGATCTGTTCGAGGGCGGCTGCGCGGTTCTTGCCCTTGAGCTTGCCCGCCAGCCATGCCACTTCCAGGCCCAGGGGTTCGAGCCAGCGCTTGAAGGTGATGAAGTGCTGCTCGGCGAGGATCTCGGTGGGCGCCATCAGCGCGACTTGGTACCCGGCTTCCAGGGCCTGCAAGGCGGCGAGGGCGGCAACCACGGTCTTGCCTGCGCCCACGTCGCCCTGGATCAGCCGCAGCATGGGCTCTTTCTGGCTCAAGTCGTAGGCGATTTCATTGCCCACGCGCTGCTGGGCGCCGGTCGGCGCAAAGCCGAGGTTGGCCAGGTACTGCGCGGGCAGGCGCGTGGCCTTGGGCATCGCGGGCGCGCGCAGGGAGCGCATGCTTTCGCGTAGGCGCTGTTGGGACAGTTGGTGGGTCAGCAGTTCTTCGAACGCCAGGCGATGCTGGGCCCAGTGATGACCCAGAGCCAATTCGTCGACATCGGCGTCGGCCGGTGGGTGGTGCAGGTAGCGAATCGCATCAGCCAGCGGCGCCAGCTGGTAGTCGCGCGCCAGCTCCTGGGGCAGCCAGTCGGGCAGGCTGGAGGGGCCGAGCATCGTCAGGGTCTGCATGCACAGTTGGCGCAGGCGCTGTTGGGTCAGGCCTTCGGTCAACGGGTAGATCGGTGTGAGCGTGGTGTCGACCGGCGGTGGCTCGTCGCCGGTAATGGCGCGGTATTCCGGATGATAGATTTCCAGGCCAGAAGCGCCGGGCCGCGCCTCGCCGTAGCAGCGCACGCGGGTGCCGCGCTTGAGGCCTTCCTTCTGCGCGTTGCTGAAATGGTAGAAGCGCAGGCTCAGGCCACCGGTGCCGTCCTGCAGGCGCACCACCAGGCTGCGGCGCTTGCCCATGACCACGTCGGCGCCGCTGACGGTGCCTTCGACCACTGCGTCCTGTCCAGGCCGCAAGTGGCCGATGGGTACTACGCGGGTGCGATCCTGATAGCGCAGGGGCAGGTGGAACAGCACGTCCTGGAGGTTCTCCAGGCCGACCTTGGCCAGCTTCTCGGCCATGGCTTCACCGACACCCTTGAGTGCCGTCACTGGCACCTGCGACAGCTCTGTCATACCGTTGCTTAGCTCGCGGCAGGCGGCTTGGCCACCGAGCACAGGCGGATCGAGTCAGCGAGGATCTCGATGGCTTTGGGCCGCGGGAAACTGGCGCGCCAGGCGATTGCCACGGTGCGGAACGGCACCGGTGGCGTGAGTGGGCGCACTTCGATCACGCCGGGGGCGTAGTGATGGCTGTCCACCGCCGACAGCGGCAGGATCGAGATGCCGAGGCCGGAAGCGACCATGTGGCGAATGGTTTCCAGGGAGCTGGATTCCACCGTGGTGTGCTTGGCGCCATCGTTGCCCTTGGTGAGGGTCGGGCAGGCTTCCAGCACTTGGTCGCGGAAGCAGTGGCCCTCACCGAGCAGCAGCAGGCTCTTGTCGTTGAGCAGGGCCGCGTCGATGGTGTCTTTTTGCGTCCACGGGTGCGAGGCCGGCATCAATACGTAGAACGGCTCGTCGTAGAGCGGCAGGGTGAGCACGTCCGCCTCGTTGAACGGCAGGGCAATGATGATCGCGTCCAGCTCGCCGTTGCGCAGTTTGTCGCGTAGCACGTGGGTGAAGTTTTCTTCGATATACAGCGGCATCTGCGGCGCGACGCGGTGCAGTTGCGGAATCAAGTGCGGGAACAGGTAGGGGCCGACGGTGTAGATGGCGCCGACTTTCAGCGGTGCGGTCAGCTGGTTCTTGCCGGCCTGGGCCAGTTCGCGAATGCTTTGCGCTTGTTCCAGGACCTTCTGGGCCTGGGCAACAATGCCTTCACCCACCGGGGTCAGGCGCACGGCGCTTTTGCTGCGCTCGAAAATCAGCACACCGAGTTCGTCTTCAAGCTTCTTCACGCCCACCGATAGCGTCGGCTGGCTGACGTGGCAACGCTCGGCCGCGTGGCCGAAGTGTTGTTCTTGGGCGAGGGTCACGATGTAGCGTAATTCTGTAAGAGTCATAGCGGGCGTCCATGAGGTTGCAAGCCAAGCATACCGGCTGCAATCGATAGACGCACGTTATCAGAGAGGATGGGGGTTACGACACCTGGTAATCAGGTGTCGCGTTCATGCTTTCAGCTTTGCGGGTATTTGAAGGTGAAGGTTTTGGTGAACGGCCCCCACCATTCCGGTACGCCGGTTTCCTTGTCCACGTGGTGGAAGAAGCCTTTGATCTGCGGGCTTTCGTAGCGCAGTACCACAGTGTAGGTGCCGGGGCCGTCCATTTTCACGTTGTTGGCGTAGTGGGCGCCGTCTTTGGCCACCATCGGCAGCAGCGTGCCGATTTCCTTGTAGTCGGGCGAACCCTGCTTGACCAGCGAGTAGGTGATGGTCAGGTAGGGCACCCACTCGCCATTGGACAGGCCGTACTTATTGTCGGCGGTGGCATGCACATCCGTCTCAAGGTGCACCGAATCCTTGCTCATCACCATGCCCGGTGGCATGGGGGCCATTTCGATGCCCACCAGGTAGGAGGAGGCGATTTCCATGTCGTTGACCTGGACGGGCCCGCCAATCGGGTACTCGCGGGCTTGGGTCAGGGTTGAGGCGGCCAGGGCGCTGACAAGTACCAGTGCGGTGGCCAAGGGGTTGCGCAGGTGTTTCATGGCGTGGCTCCTTGAGGCAGTTAACGTGATTGCGTCGGGCGTGAATGCAGCAAGCGGTTACCCAGCACCATGAGCGCAAGGGTGACGGACCAGGCGACCAGTTGGACGCCCAGCGGCCGGTCGGTGTAGCCCACCAGCGCGGTCAGGGCGCGGCCGGTGAGGCTGGCGTCGGAGACCAGCCAGGACGTGTCCCAGAGTTGGTAGCCCCAGGCGGGGATCAGGTCGATACCGGCGAGGATCGCGGCCGCCCGCCCCGCCATGCCGGCGGCGAGCAAGGCGATCATCCAACCGGTAATCGAAAACAGACGCTTGAGGCTGATGGCGACCAGGCCGCGGTACATCAGCCAGGACAGCGCGGCGCCGGCGGCGATGCCGAGCACGCCACCGGCCAGCATCGACAGTGGGTCTGCCTGGCTCGACGCGGCGATGCCATAGAGGAACAGCACGATTTCCGAGCCTTCGCGCAGCACCGCCACGGTGATTACCACGGCCAGCGCCCAGAGTGATTTTTCGCCGTTGAGTACCGCATTGCCGGCGCTGCGCAGTTGGGTGGCCAACTCGCGACCATGGCTGGCCATCCACAGGTTGTGCCAGCCCAGCATGACCACGGCGACCACCAGAATGGCTGCGTTGAAAATCTCCTGGCCAAAGCCCTGGAGTGCCTGGGTGATTGCGCCGGTAAAGAGTGCGAGGATCCCGGCACCCAGTACGCCGGCTGCGATCCCGCCGCCGATAAACAACCCGCGCCGCGCCAGGCCCTGGGTGGCGGCCATCACGATCCCCACCACAATCCCGGCTTCCAGCACTTCTCGAAACACGATCAACAGACAGGCCAGCATGGCTTACTCCTTGGCCTCGACGGCAGTGACCGTGCCTTTGGCCTGGTCGGGGTGGTAGTCATCGAAGAAGGTGTAAGTGCCGGGATGCAGCGGGCCGGCGAACACCGTCACGGTGTTGCCGGGGACGATGATTTTTTCGAATTTCATGTCATAGCTTTCGAACTCATCGACGCTTTCGTCGTGGCTGGTGAGTTGAATGCGAAAGCGCTCACCGGCCGGCACCTCGAAACTTGAGGGGCTGAAGGTGTGGTTTTGAATGACCAGGGTGACCAGTTGATCCGCCTGCGCAACGACGGGAAAAGCCAGCAGGAGGAGAGCCAGCCGGGCAAGAGTGGGCATGCCGAATGTCCGCTAATGAGAACGATTCGCGGATAATTGGCTTTGTATTTAAATGTTACAAGTGAAGATGGAGATAGGTCGCAGGCTGTTCAACCCTGGTTCAGGTTGCAGCAATACGCGGGGGAGGGAGCAGCAGCCGTGGGCACCCGAGAGTGCCCACGGTGAGGATTACCGGCGACGTTTTTCGATGTTGTAAACGAACGGCGCAACGATCTCGATGCTGCCGCCTTTCAACATGTCGGCCGGTGGCTTGGGCAGTGGCTGGGCACGACGGATCATGTCCAGGGTGGCACGGTCCAGGTCGGCGTTGCCGGAACGGCCCACTAGTTCATAGGACAGCACGTTGCCATCGGCATCCACCACGAAGCGCAAGCGGTTCAGGCCTTCCTTGCCTCGGGCCTGGGCGCCCGGCGGGTACTTCTTGTACTTCTGCAAGTGCGCCAGCAGGGTGCCTTCCCAGGACGCTTTGGCCGCCACCTGTTGCGGCGATGGGCCAGGAACCGGCTGCGCCGATTTTTCCGCCGGGGCGTTGGTCTGTGGCGATTCGCTCGGTGGGTCCTCGGAAGGTTTTTCCTTGGGTGGCTCGGGCTTCTTCTCCACCGGCTTGGGCGGCTGGGGTTTGGGCTTGGGCTTGACCGGCTTGGGCACCTGGATCGTCGGTTTGGGCGCCTCGGCCAGTTTTGGCAGCGGCAACTCTTCCACCGGGGCAGGCGGTTGCGGCGGCGTCACCACTTTCGGCGGCGCTGGCGGTGGTGGCGCTGGCGCGGGTGCCAGGTCAATGACCATGGCTGCCGGTGGCAGCAGGACCGGGCGCGGTGCCGACCAGTGGAGTGCGATGGCAATCGCGATGGCGTGCACGCCCAGCACGACGGCGAGGCTGGTGCCATAACGCGTCAGTTTGTGGCGCGTCGTGATCATTTCTTGGCTGCCGTCTCAAGTCCGACCAGGCCCACCTTCAGATAGCCGGCCGCCCGCAGGGCATCCATCACGCTCATCAGGTCGCCGTAGTCCACGCCTTTATCAGCCTGGAAGAAGATCGTCGTGTCCTTTTTGCCTTGGGTCTTGGCATCGAGCACTGGCCCCAGGGTTTCGGCTTTGACTTCTTCTTCGCCCAGAAACAGGCGCTGGTCCGCCTTGACGCTGAGGAAGATCGGCTTCTCCGGCCGCGGCGCCGGCTTGGCGCTGGAGGCGGGCAGGTCGACCTTGATGTCCACGGTGGCCAGGGGTGCCGCCACCATGAAGATGATCAGCAACACCAGCATCACGTCGATGAATGGCGTGACGTTGATTTCGTGGTTCTCGACGAGTTCGTCGTCGCCTTGATTCAAATGCAGGCCCATGGCCGATTACCCCACTTTCACCATGTGCGGTTGCGAGCTGCGCTCGGTAGGCAGGTGGTCGAGGTCGCGGCTCACCAGCAGCAGGACTTCTGCCGACGCGTCCGATACCTGGGCCTTGTAGCCGGCAATCGAACGGGCGAAGACGTTGTAGATCACCACCGCAGGAATCGCGGCAACCAGGCCCAGGGCTGTAGCCAGCAGGGCCTCGGCGATGCCGGGGGCAACGACGGCAAGGTTGGTGGTCTGGGTTTTGGCGATGCCGATGAAGCTGTTCATGATGCCCCACACGGTACCGAACAGGCCGACGAACGGCGCAGTGGAACCGATGGTAGCCAGCACGCCGGTGCCGCTGCTCATGTTACGACCGCAGGCTGCGACCAAACGCTCCAGGCGGAAGGCTACGCGCTCTTTGATACCTTCTTTTTCGCGGGTGTTGGCCGACAGGCGCATTTCTTCCAGCGCGTCGTGCACCAGGGTATTGGCCAGGGTGCCCTTTTGGGTCGCGCTTTCACTGGCTTCCTTGAGGGTGGTGGCTTTTTTCAGGTGGACGATCTCGGTGCGCAGACGACGCTTGGCGCCCAGCAGTTCGAAGCCCTTGGCGATCCAGATGGTCCAGGTAATGATCGAGGCAATGGCCAGGCCGATCATCACGGCTTTCACCACCACGTCAGCATTCTGGTACATGCCCCATGGGGACAGGTCGTGGGCCATGCCCAGGGTGTTGTCTTCTTCCAGTACTACGCCGGGCTCGTCGGCAGCGGCTGGTACTGCCGGATCGGTCGCGGCAGGTGCAGCCGCAGGGGCGGCGTTCTGTTCGGCGGCAGGCGGGGTGGCCGGCGCCGTGGCATCAGCGAATGCGGCGGTCGGTGCCAGCAGTACGCTGAACAGCAACGCAGCAATCGCACGCCAGGCGCGGGATGGGCTGTGAGGCTTGGTTGGCGAAGCGGGGTTTGTATGACGTGTCATGCTGGCCGGACCTGAGAGAAAAAATGAGTGATCGTCCTTCCAGACCGTGCGAGGTCGAGGACAAATGGGCGGTTATTATTGCAAGTAATTCTTGTTAACAAAAGTAATACAGTAACTTTATTTGCCCTTTTTCTGGCCGCCGGTCTACGGAGACGGCTAATCTAGACCTTTCAGTTCGGAGTTTTGTGATGTCTGCGCCTTCTGTTGTGATTGCCGGATGTGGCGATGTGGGGAGTCGGCTGGCCAGCCAACTGCTCGCCTCGGAATGGGAGGTTCATGGCCTGCGGCGTGATATTTCGCGCCTGCCCGATGGCGTGATTGGCATTGCCGGCGACCTGTTCAACAAGGATTGCCCTGACACCTGGCCAATCGGCGGGGTGGATTACCTGGTGTATTGCGCCGCCGCGACGGATCACGATGAGGCCGGTTATCGCGCCGCTTATGTGCAAGGGTTGCAGCACGTACTGGAGTGGCTGAAGGATTACGGCCAGGAGCCCAAGCATCTGTTGTTTGTATCCAGCAGCAGTGTGTATGGGCAGCAGAATGGCGAGTGGGTCGATGAAACCTCCGAGACCCAGGCGAAAGGCTATTCCGGGCAGGTGATGCTGGAAGCTGAGCAAGTGGCGCTGAACAGTGGTATCCCGGCGAGCGTCGTGCGGTTGACGGGGATCTATGGCCCGGGCCGTGAATGGCTGCTGACCCAGGTGCGCCAGGGTTATCGCGTGGCGATCGATCCGCCTTTATATGGCAACCGGATTCATGTCGATGACGCGGCGGGCCTGCTGGCCTTTTTGCTGCGGCATGTGGAGCAGGGCGGCTCGTTGGAGAAGATTTACATCGGTGTTGACGATGCGCCGGCGCCATTGGCGGAGGTGGTCGGTTGGTTGCGCGACTATTTGGGCGTGACCGAATGGGCCGACGACGCCAGTGTGCGCCGCGCGGGCAGCAAGCAATGCAGTAATGCGCGGGCCAAGGCGCTGGGCTGGGCGCCGGTCTATCCGACCTATCGCGAGGGGTATGCGGCGATTCTCGAAGGTCAGCGCTGACAGAGGAGCCCAAGGGCGAATGCCAGTCAGTTAAGAGATAGAACGAGCAAACAGTAACCTGTGGCGAGCGGGCTTGCCCCGCGTTGGGCTGCGCAGCAGCCCCAATAAGAGCGCTGCAGTGTGCCAGGCAGCTCCGGGGCTGTTTTTTGGGGCCGCTTCGCAGCCCAACGCGGGGCAAGCCCGCTCGCCACAACAAGCCCGCTTGCCACAGTTGCAGTGTTCTTCCTTTACTGGCTGGCATTACCCGAACAAGGGCTCTTTTTTCGTCACTGTTGTTCCAGCAGCCATTGGCGCGGGCCTGGAGCGAGTTGGGGAATTTCGTCCGGTTGGGCATGATTGATCGCGTTCAAAATTTCCATCCGCTTGCCGTGACGGACAAAAATCCATACGTCTGCGACATCGCCCTTGCCGAGAGAGAGCGTGTCATTGCCAGCGCCTTGAGTGGCGCAATCGCCGCCCAGACAGAGCTCGTACCGGTCATTTTGTGCCAGCCCGGACAGGCTGCCATCAGCATGGAACACCACGCTGTTGCCGACGCCTTGGCCTTCAATGATTTTCCACTTCCCGCCCATGTAGGCTGAATTCAGTGCCTGTCTGAAAGTTGTACCCCACCTTGCACCCTCGGGGGCTGGCTGGGCCGGGCGCCGGAACACTTGGCCGGCAAAAAATGCTTTGGCCTGCTGGATAAGCTGGTTGCCATCCCAGTGCAGTTCGTCGGTGCCGTGGCCGTCATAGTCGACAACCCATACGCCTGGTGCCTTTGACCGCAGTTGACCTTCGCCGGCTTCGAATGCATTGCTGAATAACGCTTTGCCGCCACGGGCGTCGATGTTCCATTCCAGATTCAGGCCATTGGCGTCCAGTGCTTTGAGTAATGGACGGCCTTGGGCGGCGGTATCAATAGCGGCCTGGTTGATCCACAGTCCGCTGATGTCGGCAGGTTGCGACGTGTGCGTGCAACCGGCCAGCAGGAACGGGCTGAGGCTGAGCGCGAGTAACTTGTGCATGAGGCCATCCGCTTATGCGTGAAAACAATGGCGCAGGCTAAAGAAAAAGGAGCCGGTGGGCTCCTTTGTTGTGTATCACGGTTTCTCGAGCAACCACTGCCGTGGCCCCGGTGTAAACGAGGGCACTTCATCCGTCTGTGCGGTGTTGACGGCCTGGAAGATTTCCAGTTGTTTGCCCTTGCGCACGAAGATCCAGGGGTTGCCCTGGCCGTTGAGTTGCAGCCAGATGCTGTCATAGCCGCCGCTCATGGAGGCGCAATCGCCCGCCAGGCACAGTGAGTAGCGATCGACGCCAGGCAGGCCGGCGACCTTGCCGTCAGCCTGGAACTGTACCGTGGCGCCGTTTCCGAAGCCGTCGGTGATCTTCCAGTCGCCACCCATATAGGCCGCGTACAGCGCCCGTTCGAAGTTGGCGCCCAGTGGCGCGCCTTCCGGTGCGGGGTCTTTGGCGCGGGCGAACAGCTGTTCGGGCTCGTTGTCGTTGGCCGTTTGCAGCAGTTGTTTGTTTTTGCGCTTGAGTTCGGTGGCGGTGCTGCCGTAGAAGTCCACGCTCCAGGCGCCGGATTGCTCGCCGAGCAACTTGCCTTCGGCAACTTCAAAACCGTTGTAGTAGCGCGCTTGCGAAGCCTTGGTGTTGACCTCCCATTCGAGGTTTGGACCATAGCTTTGCAATGCTTCACGCAAAGGGCCGCCCTTGGCTGCCGCATCGATGGCGACCTGGTTGATCCAGGTGCCGCTCACATCCAGGTCGGCGGGATTGCTGGCACAGCCGCCGAGCAACAGGGCGAGCAACGAGGAGGCTACAAGCGCTTTGCGCATCATGAAATCCTTCTGAAACGAAGTCGGCGCAGCCTGGTTGAGGCTGCGCCGGGTGTTTTACTCGATGACCAGGATCGCGTCCATCTCAACCTGCGCGCCTTTTGGCAGCGCTGCGACGCCAATGGCGGCGCGAGCAGGGTAGGGCTGTTCGAAGTACTTGCCCATGATCTCGTTGACCTTGGCGAAGTGGCTCAGGTCGGTGAGGAAGATGTTCAGCTTGACGATATCCTTGAACGAACCGCCCGCGGCTTCTGCGACGGACTTGAGGTTTTCGAAGACCTGTACGGTCTGGGCTTCGAAGCCTTCAACCAGTTCCATGGTCTTTGGGTCCAGCGGGATTTGGCCGGACATGTAGACGGTGTTGCCCGCCTTGATCGCCTGGGAGTAAGTGCCGATGGCGGCCGGGGCTTTATCGCTGGTGATAACAGTCTTGGTCATGAATGACTCCTTGTAAGAGGTGGGCTATGCACGCATGCGGGTGATGCGGATCACGCCGGTCAAGGCGCGCAGTTTCTTGATCACGCGGGCCAGGTGTACGCGGTCGTGCACGCTGACCACCAGTTGGACCACGCTGATGCGGCCATCGCGTTCGTCCATGCTGATTTTCTCGATATTGCCGTCGGCCGCATTGACGCTGCTGGCCAGCAGGGCGATCAGGCCACGCTGGTGCTCAAGCTCCACGCGAAGCTCGACGTTGAACTCGCCGGTGACATCCTTGGCCCAGGAGAGCTGGATGCATTTTTCCGGGTTGTGGCGGATTTCGCTGATGTTGCGGCAGTTGTCCAGGTGCACGACCATGCCTTTGCCCGCCGACAGGTGGCCGACAATCGGGTCGCCCGGGATCGGTGTGCAACACTTGGCATAACTGAGCACCAGGCCCTCGGTGCCGCGAATCGCCAGCGGACCCTCCGGGCTCGGCAACTGTTCGCCTTCGCCGAGCAGGCGGCGGGCTACTACGTAGGCCATGCGGTTGCCCAGGCCGATATCTTCCAGCAGGTCTTCGATGGTTTCCTGGCGGTACTCGTGGAGCATCGCTTGAACACGCTCACCCGGGATCTTGTCCAGGGCGCTGTCGAAACCATTGAGCACCTTGTTCAGCAGGCGTTCGCCCAGGCTGATGGACTCGGAGCGGCGCTGCAGTTTCAGCGCATGGCGAATATGGGTGCGCGCCTTGCCAGTGACCACGAAGTTGAGCCACGCGGGGTTTGGCCGTGCGCCCGGCGCGCTGACGATTTCCACGGTGGAGCCGCTTTGCAGCGGTTCCGACAGCGGGGCCAGGCGACGGTTGATGCGGCAGGCGATGCAGCTGTTGCCGACGTCGGTGTGCACCGCGTAGGCGAAGTCGACGGCCGTGGAGCCTTTGGGCAGCTCCATGATCCGGCCCTTGGGCGTGAACACATAGACCTCGTCCGGGAACAGGTCGATCTTCACGCTTTCAATGAATTCCAGGGAGTTGCCGGCACGTTGCTGCATTTCCAGCACGCCTTTTACCCACTGGCGCGCGCGGGCATGGGTGCCTTTTGGCTGCTCGTCGCCACTGGACTTGTACAGCCAATGGGCGGCGATGCCGTTGTTGGCCATTTCTTCCATTTCCCGGGTGCGGATCTGGATCTCGATCGGCACCCCGTGCATACCAAACAGCGTGGTATGCAGCGACTGATAGCCGTTGGCCTTGGGAATCGCGATGTAGTCCTTGAAGCGGCCCGGCAGGGGCTTGTACAAATTATGTACAGCGCCCAGCACGCGGTAGCAGGTATCGACCTTGTCGACGATGATGCGGAACGCGTACACGTCCATGATCTCGTTGAACGCCCGGCGCTTGCCGCGCATCTTCTTGTAGATGCCGTAGATGTGTTTCTGCCTGCCGCTGACCTCGCCCTCGATCTCGTCGATCGCCAGGCAATGGCTCAGGGATTCTTCGATCTTGTTGACGATTTCCTTGCGGTTGCCCCGGGCACGCTTGACCGCCTGGTAGATGCGTGCCGAACGCATCGGGTGCATGGCCTTGAAGCCGAGGTCTTCGAATTCGATGCGAATGGCGTGCATGCCCAGCCGGTTGGCGATGGGCGCGTAGATTTCCAGGGTTTCCTTGGCGATGCGCCGGCGTTTTTCGCCGGACAGCACTTCCAGCGTGCGCATGTTGTGCAGCCGGTCGGCCAGCTTGACCAGGATCACCCGGATATCCCGGGCCATGGCCATGGCCATCTTCTGGAAGTTTTCCGCCTGGGCCTCGGCTTTGGTCTCGAAGTTCATCTGGGTCAGTTTGCTGACCCCATCGACCAGTTCGGCCACGGTTTCGCCAAATTGCGCACTGAGCGCTTCCTTGGCAATACCGGTGTCTTCGATCACGTCATGCAGCATGGCGGCCATCAGGCTCTGATGGTCCATGTGCATGTCGGCAAGAATATTTGCCACCGCAAGAGGATGGGTGACATACGCCTCGCCACTCCGGCGGCGTTGGCCGTCGTGGGCTTGTTCGGCGTAGAAATACGCTCGGCGGACCAGGTTGACCTGGTCGGGGCCGAGGTAGGCCGATAAGCGATCGGCGAGGGCGTCTATGCTCGGCAAAGTGTGAACTCCTGCCGTTGGCTGTGACCCCGCGCCGTGCTACGTCGACCAGGCATAGGCTTAGACGGCCTCGTTGGACTCGTCCTCGAACGCTGCAAACAGCGGTTCGTCTTCAACGATCTCAGCGTTGGCGATGAACTCGTAGCTCATCAGGCCTTCAGCGATTTCACGCAGGGCTACAACGGTAGGCTTGTCGTTTTCCCACTGGACCAGGGGCTCTTTGCCGCCAGTGGCCAGTTGACGGGCACGCTTGGTAGAGAGCATGACCAGCTCAAAGCGGTTATCCACGTGTTCTAGGCAGTCTTCAACGGTTACGCGGGCCATGGTATTCCTCGGAGCGAATGCAAGATGCGCGCTGCCCGGCTGGGCGAGCGGACTAAACAGTTTAAAAAATCACCAGCGTTTAGGGAAGCGCTGATTTTTCGCAGGCCCTCGCAAAACCGCTACAAGTGCCAATGTAAGGCCCCTGCAGCAGTTTTGGGAAGAGCCAATCAACCGAGCAGTTCGGCCAGTAATTTGCCGAAACGCTGCTGTTGGCGTTTTTGCTGGAGCTGATTGGCGCGGAAAATCGCCTTCAAGTCGTCCAGCGCGTGAGCAAAATCGTCGTTGATGATCAGGTAGTCATAGTCGACGTAGTGGCTCATTTCGCTGACGGCTTCCCGCATGCGGCCTTCGATGATCGCGTCGCTGTCCTGGCCACGGTTGGTCAAGCGCTGGTGCAACGCTTCCAAAGACGGCGGCAGGATGAAGATCGAGCGCGCCTTGGGCATCAGTTGGCGCACTTGCTCGGCGCCCTGCCAGTCGATTTCCAGGATCAGGTCGTGGCCTTCGTCCAGGGTTTGCTGCAGGTGGCTTTGCGAGGTGCCGTAGAGGTTGCCGAACACTTCGGCGCGCTCGAGGAAGTCGCCATGCTCGATCATCTTGACGAACTCGGTGCGCTCGACGAAGTGATAGTGCACGCCGTTCACCTCACCCGGGCGCATGGCGCGGGTGGTGTGCGAGACCGAGATGCGGATCTGATCGTTGGTGTCGGTCAGAGCCTTGACCAGGCTGCTCTTGCCTGCGCCCGAAGGGGCGGAAATGATGTAAAGGGTGCCGGTGCTATGGGTCATGGAGGTTGCCTTACTCAATATTCTGTACTTGTTCGCGCATCTGCTCGATCAACACTTTGAGGTTGACCGCAGCGGTGGTGCTGCGCGGATCGAAAGCCTTGGAGCCCAGTGTATTGGCTTCGCGGTTGAGTTCCTGCATCAGGAAGTCCAGGCGCCGACCGGCGGCACCGCCTGACTTGAGCACGCGGCGCACTTCGAGGATGTGGGTGCTGAGGCGGTCGAGTTCTTCGGCGACGTCACTTTTTTGCGCCAGCAGGACCATTTCCTGCTCCAGGCGCACCGGGTCAAGGTCGGCTTTCATGTCGGCGAAGCGATCGAGGACCTTCTGGCGCTGGGTCGCCAGCATTTGTGGCACCAGCTCGCGCAGGGTGACCACATCCTCCTCAATCGAGGTCAGGCGCTCGTTGATCAGGCGGGCCAGTTCGGCGCCTTCGCGCTCGCGGCCGGCCTTGAGCTCCTTCAAGCCCTGGGTGAACAGGGCGAGGGCTTCGGCGTTGAGGGCTTGCGGGTCGACGGCATCGGCCACCAGCACGCCGGGCCAGGCCAGCACTTCCAGGGGGTTCAGCGCCGCGGGCTGCTGGATCAGGCTGGCGATAGTCTCGGCGGCCGTGACAAGTTGCGCGGCGCGGTCGCGGTCGACCTGCAGTGGCTTGCCGGTGGTTTCCTCGGTAAAGCGCAGGGTGCATTCCAGCTTGCCGCGTGAGATGCCTTGGCGCAGGGCTTCACGTACGGCGCCTTCGAGGTCGCGGAACGATTCCGGCAGGCGCAGGTGCGGTTCCAGGTAGCGGCTGTTGACCGAGCGCAGTTCCCAGCTCAGGGTGCCTTGGGCGCCGGCTTTTTCGACGCGGGCGAAGGCGGTCATGCTGTGCACCATGGAGGTACCTCGCGTTGCAGTCCCGCGAAAGCGGGCTGATGGATAAATTGGAGCCGACTGGCTGCGAAGGCGCAGGAGTGTAGCGCAGTGGTGCGATAGGCCCCAAACGCGGGTGCTGACATCGCATCACAAGCCGAGCATTCGTAACCAGATTTTAAGAAGTGCCCCGAATCGGCTCGCGGCTCTATAATGCTCGGCAGTTTTTCGTCCTTCGTACAGGTATCCCCTATGAAACGTCCAAGTGGTCGCGTTGCCGATCAGCTCCGCTCGATCCGCATCACCCGCAACTACACCAAACACGCCGAGGGATCCGTACTGGTCGAGTTTGGCGATACCAAGGTGATCTGCACCGTCAGTGTCGAAAACGGCGTGCCACGTTTCCTCAAGGGCCAGGGCCAGGGTTGGTTGACCGCCGAATACGGCATGCTGCCGCGCGCCACCGGCGAGCGTAACCAGCGTGAGGCCAGTCGTGGCAAGCAAGGCGGTCGTACCCTGGAGATCCAGCGCCTGATCGGTCGCTCCCTGCGTGCAGCGTTGGACATGTCCAAGCTGGGCGACGTGACCCTGTACGTCGATTGCGACGTGATCCAGGCCGACGGCGGTACTCGTACTGCGTCCATCACCGGTGCCATGGTCGCTCTGGTCGACGCGCTGAAAGTGATCAAGAAGCGTGGCGGCCTGAAAGGCGGCGATCCGCTCAAGCAGATGATCGCTGCCGTATCGGTGGGCATGTACCAGGGCGAGCCTGTGCTGGACCTGGACTACCTGGAAGACTCGGCCGCCGAGACCGACCTGAACGTGGTCATGACCAGCACCGGTGGTTTTATCGAAGTGCAGGGCACCGCTGAAGGCGCGCCATTCCAGCCGGCCGACCTGAATGCGATGCTGGCCCTGGCCCAGAAGGGCATGACTGAGATTTTCGAACTGCAGAACGCCGCACTGGCTGACTGAACACGCTTCAAGGAGAAGTGCCATGAGTGACAGCCAGTTGCCGGTTCCGGCACCGTCCAAGGAAGTTCGCCAGTGGGCGATGCTATGTCACTTCGCGGCGTTCCTGGGGTTGGTATTCCCCTTCGGCAGTCTCTTGGGGCCGCTGATCCTGTGGCAGATCAAGAAAGACATGGACCCGCTTATCGATGATCAGGGCAAGGAAGCGCTGAATTTCCAGATCACCGTGGCGATCGCCTGGCTGGTGTGCATGGTGCTGGGGTTCGTGGTGATCGGCTTTGTGCTGATGTTGATCCTGGTGGTTGCGGCGCTGGTGCTGACAATTATTGGCGGGATCAAGGCCAACAATGGCACGGCTTACCGCTACCCGTGGACCTGGCGCCTGATCAAATAATGAGCGCCCACAAAAAAACCGACAGCGATGTCGGTTTTTTTGTGCCTGGAAAAAGACCTCAAATGGTCAGTGTCCAGTCGTAGTCCACGATCAGTGGCGCGTGCTGCGAGAAGCGTGGCTGGCGCGGCAGGCGTGCGCTGCGTACGAACCGACGCAGGCCTGGGGTCAGCAACTGGTAGTCGAAGCGCCAGCCCAGGTTGAGCATCTCAGCCTGTTCATTGTCTGGCCACCAGCTGTACTGGTCGCCTTCGCGGCTGACTTCGCGCAGGGCATCCACATAGCCCATGTTGCCGACAATCTCGTCCATCCAGGCCCGTTCCGGCGCCAGGAAGCCAGGGGATTGCTGGCTGTCGCGCCAGTTCTTGATATCCAGCTTTTGTTGCGCCACGTACAACGAGCCACAATAAATGTACTCGCGACGTTTGCGTCGCTGTTTATCCAGGTAACGGGCGAAATCGTCCATTAGCTTGAACTTCTGGTTCAAGTCTTCATCGCCGTTCTGCCCTGATGGAAGCAGCAAGGTCGCGATGCTGACCTTGTCGAAATCGGCTTGCAGGTAGCGCCCGTAGCGGTCGGCTGTCTCGAAGCCGAGGCCGCTGATGACCGCCTTGGGTTGCAACCGCGAGTACAAAGCCACGCCACCTTGGGCGGGTACTTCGGCATCGCAGGCATAAAGGAAGTAGCCATCCAGTTGGAAGGCTGGGTCGTCCAGTTCAAAGGCGGAGGCGCGGGTGTCCTGCAGGCAGATGACGTCGGCATTCTGGGCTTGCAGCCAACTGAGCAAACCACGCTCGACTGCAGCCTGAATACCATTAACGTTCACACTGATGATCCGCATAAATGGCCCCAAAAATCGCGTGCGTGTATGATACACGCCGTCTACCTAATTAGCTAAATCCGTGGTATCTGAGGCTTTTTTCATGCAGGCGTATCAACGCGATTTCATTCGTTTTGCCATCGATCGCGGGGTTTTGCGCTTCGGTGAGTTCACCCTCAAGTCCGGGCGCACCAGCCCGTACTTCTTCAATGCAGGCTTGTTCAACTCGGGTTCGGCCCTGGCCCAACTGGGTCGTTTCTACGCGGCAGCCATTGTTGAAAGCGGTATTTCCTTCGATGTCTTGTTTGGTCCGGCCTACAAGGGCATTCCCCTGGCCGCCGCGACTGCCGTGGCGTTGGCTGAGCATCACGGGCGGGATCTGCCGTGGTGCTTCAACCGCAAGGAAGCCAAGGCCCATGGCGAAGGCGGCAGCCTGGTGGGTGCGCCGCTGACTGGCGATGTGCTGATTATCGACGATGTGATCACCGCCGGTACCGCCATCCGTGAAGTGATGCAGATCATCGCCTCCCAGGACGGCGCCAAGGCTGCCGGTGTGTTGATCGCACTGAACCGCCAGGAGCGTGGCAACGGTGAATTGTCGGCGATCCAGGAAGTGGAGCGCGATTTCGGCATCCCGGTGGTGAGTATCGTGTCGTTGAACCAGGTGTTGCAGTTCCTGGAAGACGATCCGCAGCTCAAGCAGCACTTGCCGGCAGTGCGCGCGTACCGCGAGCAGTTCGGCGTCCAGTAATCGCCGCACAACAAAAAGCCCCACCCCCTGTAGGAGCGAGCTTGCTCGCGAAGAACGCCAACGATGACGCGTTTATTCTGGATGAACGCGGCGCCTTTACGTTTTTCGCGAGCAAGCTCGCTCCTACAAAGGGTGGGGCTTTTTAGTGTTTAAGGACGCTTGCGGTTGCTGATCAGCGTACCTACACCAGTGTCGGTGAAGATTTCCAGCAGGATCGCATTCGGCACCCGGCCGTCCAGGATCAGCGAACTGCCCACGCCGCCCTGCACCGCTTCCAGCGCGCAACGGATCTTCGGCAGCATGCCGCCGTAGATCGTGCCGTCGGCGATCAGCGCGTCCACCTGTTGGGTGGTCAGGCCGGTCAGCACCTTGCCTTCCTTGTCCATCAGGCCAGCAATATTGGTCAGCAGCATCAGCTTTTCAGCCTTCAGTGCTTCAGCCACCTTGCCCGCCACCAGGTCGGCGTTGATGTTGTAGGACTCGCCGTTGGTGCCCACGCCAATTGGCGCGATCACCGGGATGAAGTCGCCCTTGACCAGCAGGTTCAGCAGATCGGTGTTGATGCCGATCACTTCGCCTACCTGGCCAATGTCGATGATTTCCGGCTGGGTCATCTCCGGCGTCTGACGGGTAACGGTCAGTTTTTTCGCGCGGATCAGCTCCGCGTCTTTGCCGGTCAGGCCGATGGCGCTGCCGCCGTGGCGGTTGATCAGGTTGACAATGTCCTTGTTCACTTGGCCGCCGAGGACCATTTCCACCACGTCCATGGTCTGTGCGTCAGTCACGCGCATGCCATCGATGAAGTGACTCTCGATCGACAAGCGCTTGAGCAGGTCGCCGATCTGCGGGCCGCCACCGTGGACTACCACCGGGTTGATCCCTACGGCTTTCATCAACACGATGTCGCGGGCAAAGCCGGTTTTCAGCTCGTCGCTTTCCATGGCATTGCCGCCGTACTTGATCACCAGCGTCTTGCCGACGTAGCGTCGAATGTAGGGCAGCGCTTCGGACAGGACCTTGGCGGTGTTGGCAGCGGCTTCGCGTTCGAGGGTCATTCAGGGCTCCGGTACAAAAAATCAGAACGGTAATTGGAGATCAGGGGCAACACGTTTCAACTGGGCGTGGAACACGTCCTTGATGCGCTGCAACTCAGCCTCGGTATCCGCCTCGAAACGCAGCACCAGCACCGGTGTGGTGTTGGACGCACGAACCAGGCCCCAGCCTTTGGCGTAATCGACTCGCACACCATCAATGGAGGTCAGGTTGGCGCCTTCACCCCATTGCGCATCGTGCAATGCGTCAATGATGCTGAATTTGCTCTCTTCGGTCACATGGATATTGATCTCTGGCGTAGAAATATCATTCGGGAAGGTCTCAAACAGCCCTTGCGCGGTGGATTTTTCCTTGCTGAGGATCTCCAGCAGACGGGCAGCGCTGTAAATACCGTCGTCAAAGCCGAACCAGCGTTCCTTGAAGAATACGTGGCCGCTCATTTCGCCGGCCAACAGGGCGCCGGTTTCCTTCATTTTCTTTTTGATCAACGAGTGACCGGTCTTCCACATTAGCGGACGACCGCCGTATTCCTTGATCAGCGGGGTCAGGCGGCGGGTGCATTTGACGTCGAAAATGATCTCGGCACCGGGGTTGCGCGCCACGACGTCACGGGCAAACAGCATCAGCAGGCGGTCCGGGAATACGATCTCGCCGGTTTCGGTTACTACGCCCACGCGATCGCCGTCGCCATCGAAGGCCAGGCCCACATCGGCGCCGGTTTCCTTGACCTTGGCAATCAGGTCCACCAGGTTTTCAGGCTTGCCTGGGTCCGGGTGGTGGTTGGGGAAGTGGCCGTCGACCTCGCAGAACAGCGGGATCACTTCGCAGTTCAGGGCTTCGAGCAGTTGCGGGGCGATCACGCCGGCCGCGCCGTTGCCGCAGTCCACCACCACTTTGAGGCGGCGCGCGAGTTTGACGTCGCGGGTGATTTCGTCGGAGTAGCGCTGAAGAATGTCGACCTTGGTGATGCTGCCGGGGCCGCTGGTCAGGTCGTTGGTCTTCAGGCGTGTGTGCAGGGCCTGGATCTGTTCGTTGGCCAGGGTGTCGCCAGCGATGACGATCTTGAAACCGTTGTAGTCCGACGGGTTGTGGCTGCCGGTGAGCATCACGCCGGATTTGCCGGCCAGTACGTTGGCCGCGTAGTACAGCGCCGGGGTAGGCACCAGGCCGACGTCGCTGACGTGGCAGCCACTGTCTGCCAGGCCCTGGATCAGTTGTTCCACCAGCTCCGGGCCGGACAGGCGGCCGTCACGGCCTACCGATACGTTGGGTTCGTCCTGGGCCAGGCTTTGGGCGCCGATGGCGCGGCCAATCCAGTAGGCAGTTTCGGCGGTCAGGGTCTTGGGTACTACGCCACGGATGTCATAGGCGCGAAAGATGCTGTCGGGAAAGGTCGGGGCTACTCGGGCTGCGTTACTCATCGCGGGGGGAAACTCCATCTGAAGGGGGCAAGGCTGGCCATAATGTGGCTGACCGGCAGGCTCAAACTGAAGGGTATGACGGTGTTTTCGGCAGAGAGTTCGTGGTGCAAAAGTGCCACCTGAGCGGGAGCTCGATGGTTTATCTTTCGTAATGCATTGATTCCACTGGGGAAATCTCGCTGATTAGATTCGCGCATTCTTCATCCTGAAAGGCCATGCGGTGGCGTCTGGCCGGACGAACGTACCCGGCCAGGTTCAGCTGGGTCAGTGACTGCCGGAGTGCCCAAAGCCACCTGCGCCACGTTGGGTTTCGTCGAATTCCTGTACCAGCTCGAAGTGCGCCTGCACCACCGGCACCAGCACCAGCTGCGCAATGCGCTCGCCGACCGCGATATTGAACGCGGTCTGGCCACGATTCCAGCACGACACCATCAACTCACCCTGGTAGTCCGAGTCGATCAGGCCGACCAGGTTGCCCAACACGATGCCATGTTTGTGACCCAGGCCGGAGCGCGGCAGGATCAGTGCGGCCAGGCCAGGGTCGCCGACATAGATCGACAGGCCGGTAGGAATCAACAGGGTCTGGCCTGGCTCGAGGACAGTGTCTTCCTTGAGCATGGCGCGCAGGTCCAGGCCGGCGGAGCCCGGGGTGGCGTAGGCCGGCAGTGGGAATTCGCTGCCGATGCGAGGGTCGAGAATCTTGGCTTGCAAAGCGTGCATGGACATTAAACCTGGTTCAGCCGTTGGGCGATAAAAGAGATCAGTTGGCGGGCAATCTTGCCTTTGCTGGTCTGGGCGAAAAGGGTGGCGTGCAGCTCGCGGTCGATCACGCTGCAGGCGTTTTCCTCGCTGTTGAAGCCGATGCTTGGGTTGGCGACATCATTGGCGACGATCAGGTCGAGGTTTTTATCTTTCAATTTGCGTGCGGCGTAGTCCAGCAGGTGCTCGGTCTCGGCGGCGAAACCGACACTGAATGGGCGATCCGCACGGGTGGCGATGGTGGCCAGGATGTCCGGGTTGCGCACCATTTGCAGGAGCAGGCCGTCGCCGCTTGTAGGGTCCTTCTTGAGCTTTTGCGGGGCGACTACTTCCGGTCGGTAGTCCGCAACTGCTGCCGAGGCGATAAACAGGTCGCAGGGAATCGCCGCTTCACAGGCCGCCAGCATGTCCCGGGCGCTGACTACGTCGATTCGGGTGACTCTGTCGGGCGTTGGCAAATGCACCGGACCGGTGATCAAGGTGACGCGCGCGCCTGCCTCAACCGCGGCTTCGGCCAGGGCAAAGCCCATTTTTCCTGAGCTATGGTTGGTGATGTAGCGCACCGGGTCGATGTTTTCCTGGGTCGGGCCGGCGGTGATCAGCACGTGCTTGCCGGTCAGGGCCAGGTGCTGGAAGCATTCGGCGGCGCACAGCGCCAGGTCGGTGGCTTCGAGCATGCGGCCCATGCCCACGTCGCCGCAGGCCTGGCTGCCGGAGGCCGGGCCGAACACCTTGAGGCCACGGCTTTGCAGGAGTTGGGTGTTGGCCTGGGTGGCCGGGTCGCGCCACATGGCCTGGTTCATGGCCGGGGCGATGGCGACGGTGGCGTCGGTCGCCAGTACCAGGGTGGTGAGCAAGTCATCGGCGATGCCCTGGGCCAGGCGGGCGATCAGGTCGGCGGTGGCCGGGGCGATCAGTACCAGGTCGGCCCATTTGGCCAGCTCGATATGGCCCATGGCGGCTTCGGCTGCCGGGTCCAGCAGGTCCAGGTGAACCGGGTGGCCGGACAAGGCCTGCATGGTCAGTGGGGTGATGAACTCACTGCCACCGCGGGTCATGACCACGCGCACTTCGGCGCCCTGGTCAAGGAGCCTGCGAACCAGCTCTGCGCTCTTGTAGGCGGCAATGCCGCCGCCGACGCCGAGAACGATGCGTTTCCGATACAGACGCTGCATTGGTTTGCCTTTCCAGTTCAGTGAAGCCAGTTCAGTGACGCCTGCGATGCCCCCTCCCCAGGTGAAATCGCACGCAAAAAAGAGGGCCTACGATAACACAGCGCCTGCCAGGCAACAGCGGCGCACGTATACAGGAAAGAGGGATGAGTATTCGCGATTGGCCCGTAGCAGAACGTCCGCGGGAGAAACTTCTGGAATGGGGCGCGGCGAGTCTGTCCGATGCCGAGTTGTTGGCTATCTTCCTGCGCACCGGGGTTTCCGGGCGAAGTGCGGTGGACCTCGCACGCCACCTGTTGGTGCAATTCGGTGGCCTGCGCCCGCTGCTGGAGGCCAGCCAGGCGCTGTTCAGCCAGCAACTGGGGCTGGGGCCGGCGAAGTTTGCCCAGTTGCAGGCGGTGCTGGAAATGTCCCGGCGCCACTTGGCCGAGCGGTTGCGGAGTGACTCCGTATTGGAAAGCCCGGTGGCCGTGCGTGATTACCTCAAGGCGTTGCTGCGCCATGAGCCCCACGAGACGTTCGGTTGCCTGTTTCTCGATTCAAAACATCGTGTACTGGGTTTCGAGGCGTTGTTCCAGGGCACCATCGACGCCGCCATGGTTTACCCCCGGCAGGTGATCAAGCGCGCCCTGGCGTACAACGCGGCGGCGCTGATCCTTCGGGGTTATGGTGTCAACTCTAGTGTTTCACTCGGCTGAAGTGCCCGAGATAGAAGCATTCCTTGATGCTTATTCAGATTTTGATGTTCCATATTCAGTGTTGCAGAGCAAATTTGATTTTAGGCCCAGGCGGGCCACCACAGCAGTCAGCTTCACCAACAATTGTGATGCTAGGTCCCGGATGACTGGGGCTCAGGCTGTTGCTTGCGGTTCACAGAAAAGCTGGGAATTCCTACCCATCTTCCCGAAAAAGCTGAACATTACGGCAAAATCTGATGGAACCTACTCCACGTGGCCAAGGGATCCTACATCGCTGATGGCATTTTGACCTTCTCCACTCATTGTGTACCGCTGGATAAAAAGGCGAGAATGCGCGCGCAATGGAAGGCATGATGCGCGCAGGTCGGCGCTCTCGTGGCAGGATGTCACCGGCTTCATGCCTCCACAGCCAAGGCTCGCACGAGCCTTTAAGCTTAATGCCAATTTGTGGAGAGTGATGTGCTGAGTGACGACGACCAAAAGCTAGCCAAGATCCTTTTTGGCCTTCTGAAAAATGCGACTAGCCAAGCCGTCGTCAAGGAATTCCTCCGGACGAAGGGCATCCCCGTTTCTGCGCAAAACTGGGACGATCTCTATGAGAAGCGGATCGAGCCTGCCCTCAAGGATAAAAAACTTGCCCTGAAAGACCTCCGTGATCTACTGCAGCAGGTGGAGGAGTTTGGCAAGCAGCACTCGTTCCTTTTCCAGTGCACTGAAGAGCGGGCAATCGGCCTGCTGTCTCCTACGCGCATCGCTTCAATCGCAGCAGCTGAGGGCCTTTCGGGGCTGTTTACTCACCCGCTGGATCTTGAGATGCCCGACGAGGCCACAATCGTCGACATCCGCCTGTACCGTCCGGACCCGCAGAAGACACCGGTTTCGCTTACGATCAAAGTCGTCGAAAGCCGTGACATCAATCGTCTCAGCGCTGTGGAGACGGATCCAGCAACTGGCGAACTGATTCGACGCTATGCGACCACAAAAAAACGTGCGGTGAATATTGTTCACCTGGACCACACTGGTTTATTGGAGTTTCGTATTGCCTCTCAAGATAATCAGGCAAAGAAATATTCCGAGCTCTTGTGGGTGTTGAAAAACAAAGTAAGGAAATTTCTACCGGACGATGGGTTCGCTGAAGTTTCGCTTAGCCCCGCTAAGAATAAGATTCTGCGCGAGCGCGATAACCTCTCCCAAGAAATCAGATATAGCAATTCAACGGCTCGAAATGAATTCGGGGCCCAAATGCAGATTACCTCCGCATCGGTTGATGAAAACCTTTCATCGGATGAGGGTTCGATGTCTGCGTTGGATCGCTTCTTGGAGCGTGATGGCGAAGTGACGGGAGCCAATATTTACGTTAAACTACCAGACAGTGATCCTCCCCGTGAACTGAGGCTTTTGATTTCGGGTGAGAGAAACGAGTTTGCGGTGACCGTAGCGTGCTCCGCCGGAGAATACGAATATGTTCGCGGAAAAGTTATCGCCTTTAATACTTAACCATCCAGACGAGGCTGAAGGCCTCCGAAGATTGGCTAGTTTTATCCAGGGCTATGAATCCCAGGGTGGCGAAGCTTTGCCTAGAATTCGGCTAAACCCGAATCGCATGTTCGATATTATGCAAGCCGGTACTTCCGCGCACCTTGCAATCTTGATTAATATCTTGGTAACGGGCCGGATTATCAAGAGATTCCTTATTGTTAGGTGCCCCAGCGGCGAAGGTCTCTCATTCCAATCTTACGGCGATATCCCAGAGATTGTTCGTGATCCTGGGATGGATACCGAATTTGAAGTACTTGCCGCCAACGTGGAACCAACCTATAGATTGGTGCTCGATTGAAGCCTGTTGATATTGTTACCCTTGTTCGATCGACTTGGGAAAATACGATTGAGACCAAACGACTGGCCCAGCTGCAGGCAATTAGGGCAACTCTGGATGCCGAGCATCTGGAGCTGTTTGACTCGTTAGTCGATATGCAGATTTCTAATGTCAAAGATGATGCTCAGGCCATCACGCTCATGCTTGTCCATGGTATTCAAACTGATGGTTCCTGGCACGAGCTGGTAAAAGCAGCCTTCCGAGATGTTGCTCATGTCAGAGTCAAAGGTCTTGGCTACCATTGTGTGACCGCGCTGCAGCTTGCGTGTCCGTTTCGATCTACGCCAATCAATAAGATCGCAAATGACTTCCGAGACGCACGGCTTATGGAACCGACTGCTCGCATTATGGTCATTGCCCACAGCTTCGGCACCTATATCATTAGTCGGATCCTCGCCAAATACACTGACATCAACATTGAGAGAATTGTTCTCTGCGGCTCCATAATAAAAGGCAATTATGCCTGGGAGAAGCATGCTCGGCACATGGCTGCAGGCAACATCGTCAACGATGTCGGGACGCGAGATTTTTACCCCGTCCTAGCTACCTTTTCGACTATAGGCTACGGCGGGACTGGTCGAAACGGATTTAAAAATACACGTGTAGCTGACCGTTACTTTGATTACGGCCATAGCGATTTTTTTGAGCCCGACAAGGACCATATCGTCAAATATTGGAAGCCTTATATTCTAGATGGGACCATCGTCGAGTCTGAGTGGGATAGCATAAAGCCGAAGACCCATCTGGGAATCATGCTGGCTTGTCACCCTTGGATCGGCAGACCTGCCTTCTATGCAACCGTTGGGTTAATTACAGCTGCCGTAGCGGGTTTGGCTTGGTGGCTACTCACCTGATCTTCCACTGCTCTGTTTCAGGGTCCCTTACCAAATGCTGCTCTGAGACGACATCCAAGCCTACGGACCTAAAAATACTGAGCATTAGCGTCATAGAATAGTAATAGAGTCGCTGGTGTCGTCCCTTGTCTGAGGCCACAAACACCCCGTCAATCCGTCCATCCTCACTAGTCGCGAATTCGAATACGTACGAGTGGATTACCTGGTTCGCGACAAAAGTCATATCCCGCAGTTCTTTGTAAACTTTAGTAGTTTCGTAGTTTTCCATTATGTTGTGCCGATTGAAGTAGTCTACTGTCTTGCCACTGGTGATCGGGTAGTACGGTAGATGGAGCTTAATTTTCTTCGTTGATTCAGAGATTTTGTAGGTCTCGATTAGCTTGCGTACCGTATAAAAACTGACAAAAATTTCACGTTCTGCTTTCGCATAAATGCGCCCTTCAGAACGCTCTTTTACACGAGCCTTCTCAAGCCAACGAGCTGAACGAAGAAGTGACTTCCTCCAATCATCAGACTCGTAAATCATCAGGATTCTCCTTGACTGAGAAATAAATAAAGCGTCAGTCTATTACTGCTGCATCAATACAATATTATCACCTCGGCTAGCATAGGACGCAATAGGTCAATGACCCAGGCTCTAAAGCAATATATCGCGAAAAGCATTAACTCAGTTATAATGATGGCCCCGCTTAAACGGGAGGTGATACGCCTCATCATATGCTGCTCTATAGCAATTATCCTGAATGCCATCCTATTCTTTGGTGTAGAAAACGACGGTACCATCAAGCCATGGGCAGAGATACCACTGAAACTGTTCGCCTCAACAACTTTATTTGCCTTTATGGTGAAGATTTTCCTTCCGCTTTTCGGTTGGACCATATTGAAGGCAGTGTTATTGAGCGCCAATAATGCCTTTAGTGGGGTGCTAAGCTTTCTAGGGAATCAATTTACAGGTGCTTTGTATTGTTCGGCCTTTATCCTGGCTTCTCTTACACTTAAGCAGTATGTAATTTCAGGGTTTATGGATCCTCAATTGGCTCTGATGGCGCCTACTGTTCTCTTTGCGGGCTTCTTGTACTTCTATATTTTTCAGTGCGCTATTCAAAAAACAATGACGCCTGCTCTGTGTGCTCCGCCTCTCCCGCGCTCTAGCAGGGTGCCGTGACTACCTGTTCTTGTAGGGGCAGGTTCGAATAGCAAGAGTCACTTGATGGCGTGATTTGATCTCTATCCTGGTGCCATAGCATGGCGCCAAAATTCCGCCGGCATAAAAATCTCCTGCCTGACACAATCAGAATAATAAATGCTACGAAAGTAGGCTGCGTACTGAGCGATTATGGAAAACTTCGCTGGAATCTATTCGTCATTACGTGATAAAAATTATTCTGTGCCCCGGTAAAGTGGCACAAAAATATAGAGCAACAGTTCAAGGGAATAGATATGGCTCAGTATAAGCACGGCAATTTTCTGCACAAAAGTGATCATTCGGAGTACGATAAAAAGTATTCGCCTGGTACCGAAGCGCCAAATCCAGGCATTTACCGATGCGTCTCCTGCGGGGATGAGATCGGTATTGCCAAAGGGCATGTTCTTCCTCCACAGAACCATCACCAGCATGCACCTGGCGCGGGCAAGATTGAGTGGCAGTTAGTGGTTTTTGCACAGCAGCGGAAATAAGGTTTTTGGGCTCAGTAGAGCTCTGCAACGTGGGTTCTACTGAGCACTCAATAAAAGGACGGAATCCGTATTGACTATTCAAACCACTATGAGGAGGGTGATCGTGAGCGTGCCTGGTTACGCATATATTCGGATATTAGATTGCCGAAATTGATGTCGGCCTCTTCAACAAAAATATTGACGTGGCAGTAAAACTCTTCAGGACCCCTGAGATAATTGAAAATTCTTGATCTGACGACGCCACAAACCCCCGCTTTGACGGCCGTAGAGGGTAGGTTGACTACATCGCCAACACATGGGATAAGAGCTAAGCCATGCTCACTGTTAAAGACAATATCAGCTGAGCGGTCATCAGGCCTGACAAACTCTTGATCCTCCGAGACCTGCTGATAATCAATGCTATACCTCATGCACAGCCTACCTCATTTGCGGGGTAAGGAATCAGCGCCGCGGGTCGTAAATAGTAAAATCCAGTTCAGTAGGCACGTTTGCGACGGAATTAGTTAGCCGATCTCGATACTATATAGTTTGGCAATTAACGCTTTTCAAGTACATACCCTACGCCTCTAAGTGTGTGTATCAGCTTGGTTTCGAAGGGGTCATCTATCTTGGCTCTGAGTCTTCGAATCGACACCTCTACAACGTTCGTGTCGCAATCAAAATTCATATCCCAAACCTGAGAGATAATCTGCGTACGGCTCAGTACCACCCCGGTGTTACGCATCAAGTAGTGCAGCAACGCGAATTCTTTGGTGGTCAAATCAATACGCTGACCGTCCCTGAATGCCCTGTGCCGGCTTTGATCAAGTTCCAGATCGGCCACGCGAATGACCTCCACAGATGCGGGGTGATCTGACCTGCGCATCAAGGCGCGAACCCGGGCTAGCAGCTCTGGGAACTCAAATGGTTTGATCAGATAGTCATCTGCGCCGTTCTCCAGCCCCCGGACCTTATCCGCCAATCGGCTTCTCGCCGTCAGCATCATGATGCGGGACGGGCAGTTTTTACGGCGCAACAACTCAAGGACCTGCCAACCGTCCATCTCTGGTAGGTTTATATCGAGGATAATCAGCTCGTACTCATGCTGCTTGGCCAAGAATAATCCATCTGATCCGGTGTGGACGCAATCTACGACATAGCCACACTCTGTAAGGCCTTGACGCACATACTCCGCAGTTTTTACTTCATCCTCAATTACCAGAATTCGCATGGGATTATGTCTCGATATCACTGAGCAATTAACCGCGCACGCGCGCCGGCATTATTGAAATGGATGGTAAATCAAAATGAGCGTGTTGGGGTTCAAATGACGGATTTGTAATTTCTAGGTAATACAGTTGATA
This sequence comes from Pseudomonas sp. FG86, assembly GCF_057808775.1. Classification (NCBI taxonomy): domain Bacteria; kingdom Pseudomonadati; phylum Pseudomonadota; class Gammaproteobacteria; order Pseudomonadales; family Pseudomonadaceae; genus Pseudomonas; species Pseudomonas sp. FG86. The sequence continues at coordinate 175,110 of NZ_JBMDIS010000001.1, forward strand.
GTCTGGAGGTATATCTTGTCGCGGCTTGGGTTTGACAGTTGCGGGCCCTCTCTCCAGCGGATGATTTGACCATATGAAATACTGGGTTATTTTCTTCTTTGTGCTAGCTTCGTTCCGTTCGGATGACGGCGAGGTCGCTCATGTTGAGGAGACTGGTCATTGGTGTAGTCATGAACTTCACCGGCATGCAATGCGTACAATCGAACGCTTACTTGAATTTTAGGCAAAAAAAAGGCGCCCAATGGGCGCCAAATATCCACCTTTTACCAAAGGAGCAATTAAGCCACTCAAGGTGAATTCGTAATGCTCGTTTTACTAATCGGACCAGCCGTCGAAAGACTGGCCCGCTCAGCGAATTACAGAATCGAAAGCGGGTACTCGATGATTACACGAGTTTCATCCAGATCCGATTCGAAAGCAGTGGCACGCGTGGTTGCCTGGCGCAACCGGAAGGACAAGTCTTTTGCCGGACCGGTTTGCACAACGTATTTGACTTCGACGTCACGCTCCCAACGCTTCTGATTGTCGAGCGGGTTGCCGTTGTCGTCGGTGCGCATGTAGAACTGGTTAGCGTTCGAGTAATCCGCGCCCGAGCCTCTGGCGTAGCGGGTCATGAACGTCAGGCCTGGGATGCCGTAGCTGGTGAAGTTCAGGTCATAGCGCAGCATCCAGGAACGCTCTTTCGGCGAGTTGAAGTCGCTGTACTGGATGGAGTTGTCGACGAAAATCGAGTCCGACTGACGCAGATAGTCGAAATCGTCGTCGCCGTTGTTGCGCTGGTGCGACAGGGCCAGGGTGTGGGCGCCGTAACGCACGCCGACCTTGGCACTCCAGATGTTGTTGTCGAATTCACCCAGGCGCTTCTTACCTTCATCTACGGCTTTGTAGTAGTTGAAGCCACCGATCAGCGCCAGATCGTCGCTCAGCGGGTAAACAACGCTGGTGCCGGCGTAGTACTGATTCCAGACGTCTTTCAGCTGGCTGGCGTAGACGCTCACAGTCCAGTTGTCGTTGATCGAGTAGTCACCACCACCGTAACCGATCCATGGCGAGTTGACCGGGCCGCCGTAGAAGGTCACGAAGTTGTCGTTCAGGTTGCTGGAGACTGGCTGGCTCATGGCGTGCAGTCGACCACCCTGAAGGGTGAGGCCTTGGATGCTGGTGTTCTCAACGGTCACGCCGCGGAAGCTTTCTGGCAGCAGGCGAGAGTCACCGGATGCAACGACCGGAGTCGATGGGAAAACATCACCTACTTTCACGATGGTATCGAACAAGCGGACTTTGGCTGCACCGCCGACCTTGGTGTATTCGTCGCGAGCTTCGCCCTTGTTATCAACGGGTAGCACGTCGAAGGAGCTACGGCCGCCGTTGCGCCCATCACCGGTGTCGAGCTTGAGGCCGATCATGGCGAAGGCATCAACGCCGAAGCCAACGGTACCCTGGGTAAACCCAGAGTTGAATTTACTGATGATCGCGTGCGCCCAGGCTTCGGAGTAGCCGTTGGTATTGCCCTTGCCACTGTTGTAAGTGGGGGCGGTGCTGTCGCGATTATCACGGTTGAAGTAGAAGTTACGGTTCAACACTGTAAGGCTGCTGCCTTCAATGAAGCCTTCTGGCTTGTCTTCAGCTTGTGCCGAAATAGCGTAGCTTCCAGACAGCGCAGAAACTGCCGCCAAATACAGTGGTACTTTGATTTTCATCCGATGCTCCTTTGATTCACGGCAGTTTTTATTATGTTTACCGGCGCGGGTGTCGTTAATTGTTCTGACCCGGCGGCGCGCCTAGCGTAGCGCGAGCTCATATTTGCAGGCCGAAGATAACGGGAGGGTGATAGGACAATTACAATTTCGTCATCTGCCTGTTATTCGGCGCCTTCGCACCGCGTGTTTGCCATCTCCGTTGCTTGTAACGAAATCCTAGTGCCGGGTTTGGTTTCCCAGTATTTTCGGGCATTACAGGACTTTCTTACGAAATTGTAATTTTCTAGCCACCCCTCTGATAGCTACCGCTCATTAGAGTGCCATCACCTAATCAAGTGGGGCTTGGCAGCTGTTTCGGCGTTCTCGCCAAGCTTTATCGAAGTTTGTGCACGAGGACCATCAAAGTGCCCCGGTATAACCGCAATGTCTTATCCAAGACCTCCGTCTCGCCCTGGAAGATCGCTGCACTCTGTGCAGTCATCTCTGGATTGATGGCACCTGCAGCTCTTGCTCAAAGCATCAGCTTGCCCCAGGCGCTTTCGACGGCCATGGATGCCAACCCTGACCTGGCCGCGGCCCGGCAAGAGATTGGCATCGCTGATGGTGCTCGCAAGCAGGCCGGGCTTATCCCCAACCCCACTATTTCGTACGACGTGGAAGACACCCGTCGTAACACCAGCACGACGACCGTGTCGCTTAGCCAAACCCTGGAGCTGGGTGGTAAGCGGGGAGCTCGTGTTGACGTCGCCACTTACGGGCAGACCGCCGCACAGCTGGAGTTGGACCGTCGCGTGAACGGTCTGCGGGCAGACGTCGTACAGGCCTTCTACGCCGCATTGCGGGCCCAGACAGGCCTTGACCTGGCCAAGCAATCTCTCGAACTGACTGAGCGCGGTCTCCGCATCGTCGATGGTCGTGTTCGCGCAGGTAAATCGTCTCCAGTAGAGGCCACCCGCGCCCAAGTACAACTGGCCGAAGCAAAGCTGCAAGTTCGACGTGCCGAAACCGAAAAGACGACCGCTTACCAGCAACTCGCTCAAATTACCGGGAGCTCGGTCACCGTCTTTGATCGACTCGAATCGCCAACCCTCTCCCCGGGACTGCCACCGCGGACTGAAGAGCTGCTGGCGAAGCTCGATCAGACCGCAGAAATGCGCCAGGCCGTGGTACAGATCGACAAGAGCGATGCCTCGCTCGGTTCAGAGAAAGCTCAGCGTATCCCGAACCTTACCGTCAGCGTAGGTAGCCAGTACGACCGCTCTGTGCGCGAGCGTGTCAACACTGTGGGCGTCTCTATGCCTTTGCCGCTGTTTGATCGCAACCAGGGCAACATTCTTTCCGCTTCTCGTCGTGCAGATCAGGCCCGAGACCAGCGCAATGCTGTGGAGCTGCGGCTGCGCACCGAAACCCAAACCGCGTTGAACCAGTGGTCCACCGCCATGCAGGAGGTCGAGTCCTACGACAAGACCATTCTGCCGTCAGCCCAACAAGCCGTAGATACCGCAACCCGCGGCTTCGAGATGGGCAAATTCGGCTTCATCGAAGTGCTGGATGCCCAGCGCACCTTGATCGTCGCTCGTGGCCAATATCTCGAATCGTTGGCAGCGGCGACCAATGCGCGTGCGCAGGTGGAAAGGGTTTATGGCGAAGTCGGCTCAACTGCCGGCGCTCGCTGAACGGGCCAAACATTTTCTTCGGCACACAGCCTTGAACAAGCCGGTGCCTACGATCAGCAGGAGTAGCAATGGATAACAAACGCAAGATCGCCCTCGCGGTAGCCGCTGTGGCAGCCCTCGGATTTGGCAGCCTTGCCTGGAACAACAGTTCTGGACAGCAGGCCGCTAGTACCGCCGAGCATGGCGCTAACGATGGCCATGGCGACGAAAAGAAAGCCGCATCTGCCGCCAAAGAGGAGGGTGATGAGGGCCATGGTGAAGAAGGCCACAGCGAAGAGGGCGGTGAAGAAGAGGGCAAGCTGACGCTTAGCGCTGAGCAGATCAAGGCTGCCGGCGTTGCCCTGGAAGCTGCAGCGCCGCGTGACTTGGGTACAGTCGTGAGCTTCCCGGGCGAAATTCGCTTCGATGAAGACCGGACCGCCCACGTGGTTCCTCGTGTTCCTGGCGTTGTAGAGACTGTCCAAGCCGACCTGGGTGAGACGGTCAAAAAGGGTCAGGTCCTCGCTGTAATCGCGAGCCAGCAGATCTCTGACCTGCGCAGCGAACAACAGGCCGCACAGCGTCGCGTCGAACTGGCGCGAGTGACCTTCGAGCGTGAGAAGCAGCTGTGGCAGGACAAGATTTCCGCGGAGCAAGACTACCTCCAAGCACGCCAAGCGCTGCAAGAAGCGGAGATCTCCTTGGCCAACGCCAAGCAGAAGGTCGGTGCGATCGGTGCTTCGGTTAACTCCGTTGGCGGTAATCGTTACGAACTCCGAGCTCCTTTCGACGCCGTGGTGGTGGAGAAACACCTGACCGTTGGCGAAGTCGTCAGCGAGGCGACCAACGCCTTCATCCTTTCTGACCTGAATCAGGTCTGGGCAACCTTCGCCGTCCCGCCTACAGATCTGGGCAAGGTCACGACTGGTCGTGCGGTGAAAGTCTCTTCGCCTGACATGAATGTCGAGGTCGAAGGGAAGGTGGGTTATGTCGGGAGCCTGCTGGGCGAGCAAAACCGCGCAGCCACTGTCCGCGTCACCTTGACCAACCCCAACGGTGCCTGGCGTCCAGGCCTGTTCGTGAACATTGCGGTCACTTCCCAGACTGATCGAGTTGCCGTAGCGGTCCCTGAGCACGCAGTCCAGACCGTTGAAGACAAACCCTCGGTATTCGTACGCACCCCAGATGGGTTTGACACCCGCCCGGTAAAACTGGGTCGTCGCGACAATGGGTACGTGGAAGTCATCGACGGTATTGAAGCCGGCGCCCAGGTAGCAACCAGTGGCAGCTTCACACTCAAGTCCGAGCTCGGCAAAGCTTCTGCCGAACACGGTCACTGATGCGAACTGACAGGATGATTTCTCATGTTTGAACGTATCATCAGATTCGCCATCGAGCAGCGCATCGTAGTAATGATCGCTGTTCTGATCATGGCGGGTATCGGTATCTACAGCTATCAAAAGCTGCCCATCGATGCGGTACCCGATATCACCAACGTCCAGGTGCAGATCAACACTGCAGCGCCTGGTTATTCGCCTTTGGAAACCGAACAACGGATCACGTTTCCAGTTGAAACGGCCATGGCCGGTCTCCCGGGCCTTCAGCAGACCCGTTCCCTGTCTCGCTCTGGCTTGTCTCAGGTCACCGTGATCTTCAAGGATGGCACTGACATCTTCTTTGCCCGCCAGTTGATCAACGAGCGGCTGCAGGTTGCGAAGGAACAGCTGCCAGAAGGCGTAGAGGCCGTTATGGGCCCGGTATCTACCGGCCTCGGCGAGATCTTCCTGTGGACCGTTGAAGCCGAAGATGGCGCGGTCAAAGAGGACGGTACGCCTTACACCCCGACCGACCTGCGCGTGATCCAAGACTGGATCATCAAGCCTCAGCTGCGCAACGTCCCGGGTGTAGCCGAGATCAATACCATCGGCGGCTATGCCAAGCAGTTCCTGGTTGCGCCAGATCCTAAGCGCCTGGCTACCTACAAGCTTACCCTCAATGACCTGGTCGCAGCGTTGGAAAGTAACAATGCCAACGTCGGCGCCGGCTACATCGAACGTAATGGTGAGCAGTTGCTCATCCGTGCGCCCGGCCAGGTAGGCAACATCGAAGACATCGCCAACATCGTGATCACCAGCGTGGATGGTGCACCGATTCGCATCAGCAGCGTTGCTGACGTCAGCATCGGTAAAGAACTCCGCACAGGTGCTGCTACTGAGAACGGCCGCGAAGTCGTGCTCGGTACCGTGTTCATGCTGATTGGTGAAAACAGCCGTACTGTGTCTCAAGCTGTCGCCGCCAAACTGGCGGACATCAACCGCACCCTGCCAAAGGGCGTGGTGGCTGTGACCGTTTACGACCGTACCAACCTGGTTGAAAAAGCCATCGCGACGGTGAAGAAGAACCTGGTAGAAGGCGCGATCTTGGTAATCGCGATTCTGTTCCTGTTCCTCGGCAACATCCGTGCAGCCCTGATCACCGCGATGGTGATTCCGCTGTCCATGCTTTTCACCTTCACAGGCATGTTCAACAACAAGGTCAGTGCCAACTTAATGAGTTTGGGGGCACTCGACTTCGGCATCATCGTCGACGGTGCCGTGGTTATTGTAGAAAACGCGATCCGTCGACTGGCTCATGCGCAGCATAAGCATGGCCGCATGCTCACCAAAACCGAACGCTTCCACGAGGTCTTTGCCGCGGCGCGAGAAGCTCGCCGGCCGCTGATCTTCGGTCAGCTGATCATCATGGTGGTGTACCTGCCGATCTTCGCCCTCACCGGCGTCGAAGGCAAAATGTTCCACCCTATGGCGTTCACCGTTGTGATGGCTCTGCTGGGCGCAATGATCCTGTCCGTTACCTTTGTTCCTGCAGCTATTGCCATGTTCGTCACTGGCAAGGTGAAGGAAGAGGAAGGCGTGGTCATGCGCACAGCTCGACTGCGCTATGAGCCGGTTCTGCAATGGGTGCTGGGACATCGGAACATCGCTTTCTCGGCCGCAGTAGCCTTGGTCGTGCTCAGTGGTGTGCTGGCAAGTCGTATGGGTAGCGAGTTCATCCCAAGCCTCAGTGAGGGTGACTTTGCGATGCAGGCCATGCGTGTGCCTGGAACGAGCCTCACTCAGTCCGTCGAGATGCAGCAGCGTCTGGAGAAAGCGGTAATAGCGCAGGTGCCTGAAGTCGAGCGGATGTTCGCACGCTCGGGTACCGCGGAAATTGCATCTGACCCGATGCCACCGAACGCCTCCGACGCCTACATCATGCTCAAGCCTCAGGATCAGTGGCCTAACCCCAAGAAGCCTCGCGATGAGCTGATTGCTGAGGTGCAGAAGGCCGCAGCGGGTGTTCCAGGAAGCAACTACGAGTTGTCGCAGCCAATCCAACTGCGTTTCAACGAGCTGATTTCGGGCGTGCGTAGTGATGTCGCTGTGAAGGTCTTCGGCGATGACATGGACGTGCTCAACAACACCGCCAACAAGATCGCGGCAGCGCTCAAAGCGGTACCGGGCTCGTCGGAAGTGAAAGTTGAGCAGACATCCGGCCTGCCGGTGCTGACAATCAACATCGACCGCGAGAAAGCAGCACGCTACGGCCTGAACATCGCGGATGTTCAGAACTCGATCGCTATCGCCGTGGGTGGTCGCCAGGCCGGCACGCTGTATGAGGGCGACCGTCGGTTCGACATGGTAGTGCGCCTGCCTGAGACCGTTCGCACCGACGTAGCGGGGATGTCCAGTTTGCTGATTCCGGTGCCTGCCAATGCGGCTCAGGGTGCCAACCAGATCGGTTTCATCCCGCTGTCGCAGGTCGCTAATCTGGACCTGCAACTGGGCCCGAACCAAATCAGCCGCGAGAACGGCAAGCGTCTGGTAATCGTCAGTGCCAACGTTCGAGGCCGTGACCTGGGATCCTTCGTTGAGGAGGCGACCGCTTCGCTGGATCAGAAGGTGCAAATCCCTGCGGGCTACTGGACGACTTGGGGTGGCCAGTTCGAGCAGCTGCAGTCGGCTGCCAAACGGCTGCAGATCGTTGTTCCAGTCGCCTTGCTGCTGGTCATGACCTTGTTGTTCCTGATGTTCAACAACCTGAAGGACGGCATGCTGGTCTTCACCGGTATTCCATTCGCACTCACCGGTGGTGTTGTGGCGTTGTGGTTGCGGGACATCCCACTGTCGATCTCGGCAGGTGTCGGCTTCATTGCACTGTCCGGCGTTGCAGTACTGAACGGCCTGGTGATGATTGCCTTCATCCGCGGGCTAAGGGAGGAAGGGCGAACGCTCAGGCAGGCAGTCGATGAAGGTGCATTAACCCGTCTGCGACCTGTTCTGATGACTGCCTTGGTAGCTTCCCTGGGCTTCATCCCGATGGCTTTGGCCACCGGTACCGGTGCAGAAGTTCAGCGGCCACTGGCGACTGTGGTGATTGGCGGGATCCTGTCCTCCACCGCATTGACCTTGTTGGTACTGCCTGCCCTGTATTACTGGGCACACCGCAAGGATGAAGACGGCGACGAGGCCGAAGTGGTTAGCTAACAGGCTCCGCTAAAGAGAAGCCCACAACACGTGTTGTGGGCTTTTTTGTTTAAAGTGAAGTAGATGCACTTACCTTTCAAAATTGTAAGTTTCTCGTCATGCCGGTGATGCCTATGCATTGCTAAGGTTACGCCCGAGAAGTTTTGAAATTGAGAGGGTTTTATGAAAAAGCTAATTATCGCTGCTGCACTTGTTGTTTTCTCGGTGGCTTCGCAGGCCAACACTTTTTCCGAGAGCAAGCAGCTGCAATACACCAAGGAGCACCAGACCGCAGTGGCCAAGTACGCGGAGAAAAATGGCAAGCCAATGCCAGAGATTCAGGATTACAAATATGGCATGAAGATAGACGTTGCTAAGTTCGTACGTCAGTCGCAGGACCCACGTACCTGCCAGGTCTACCCACGGTTGATGACCTTCGAGGACTCCCAGGGCACGCTCAAGACTGTTCGTTACTCGATGTATTCGCAATGCATCAACAACAAGTAGTAAACGATTTGAACAGAACAATTAGAGAATTCATAAATGCCAGGCAGTGCCTGGCATTTTTTATTACGCCCGATGCCCCATGGTTTTGACATGTTAACGCCTGGGCCGGGGCAAACCGTGCAATAGGTCTTAGCTAACCAACCGCGACGGCTCCCAACTGCAGAGGGCAATTGGAAGCCTTGACCCCAGAAGGGACGAGTTATGAAGAGTTTGCTTGAACGCCCTGATGACCAAGCTGGGCATGAAGGTCATAGCCATGAGCATGGCGGCATTTTTGGCATGAACACGGAGCTGATTTTCGCGCTGATCTGTGGTGCCCTCCTGGGTGCCGGAGCTCTCGCAGGACAACTTGACCTGATTGATCGACTGCCCCTGATTCTGTACGTGTCGGCCTATGTGTTCGGTGGATGGTTCACCACCAAGGAAGCGATCAGCAACATCCGCCAGAAACGCTTCGAGATCGATTCGCTGATGCTTCTCGCCGCAGCCGGTGCCGCGAGCATTGGCGCCTGGGCGGAGGGGGCTCTGCTGCTGTTCCTGTTCAGTCTGGGGCATTCCCTTGAAAGCTACGCGATGGGGCGGGCCAAGAAAGCGATTGAGGCACTGTCCAAGCTCGCACCAGCCACCGCGATCGTACGCAGAGCAAATGGCACGTTGGAAATGCCTGTGGAGCTGCTGGTTCCCGGTGACGTTGTCATCGTGCGCCCCAATGACCGCCTACCGGCCGATGGTTTTGTTGTAGTGGGCTCCTCAAGTATCAACCAGGCGCCAGTAACCGGTGAGAGCGTCCCCGTGGACAAGCAACCTGTCCCTGATGCCGAACTCGCACGCAGCAAGCCAGATGCAGTGGATGCAGCCTCGAAAGTCTTCGCCGGTACCATCAATGGCGAAACGCTCATCGAGGTTGAGGTAACACGGCGCTCTACGGAAAGTACCCTGGCGCGGGTCATCAAGATGGTCAGTGAAGCCGAAGTCAGGAAGTCACCGACCCAGCGATTCACGGACCGCTTCCAACGCATATTCGTCCCGTTGGTTTTGCTGCTGGTAGTCGGGCTGCTATTTGCCGGCATTTTCCTTGATGAGCCGTTCCGTGACTCGTTCTACCGGGCGATGGCCGTACTGGTTGCAGCCAGCCCCTGCGCGCTGGCGATCGCAACACCAAGCGCCATTCTATCTGGCATCGCCAGGGCAGCCCGAGGTGGCGTGCTGATCAAGGGCGGTGCACCGCTTGAAGAGCTCGGCTCCTTGAATGCCATGGCATTCGACAAGACCGGTACCCTGACCGAAGGGCGCCCACGCATCACCGATGTAATACCGGTAGGCGGCACGCAGATCGAGGATCTACTAAACGTCGCCATCGCTGTGGAGTCGATGAGCGACCATCCGCTGGCTGCGGCAATTGTGCGTGACGGTGAAGAGATGATTGGCACACGGCGCCGATTGCAAGCCAAGAACATGAGCAACATGATTGGCCGCGGCGTACGTGCCGAGCTTGATGGGCAGTTCGTCTGGATTGGCAAGGTCGAGATGTTCGGTACCAATGGTATTCCCGCACTGAGCAAGGCAGCCTTGGAGGCTGCGGAGCGTCTGCGTCAGTCGGGCCGCACAACCATGGTGGTACGTCGCGCTGACAAGGATCTGGGCGCTATCGGGCTATTGGACACACCCCGAGAGGGTGCCAAAGAGGCACTCCAGAAACTCAGAGAGATGGGCATCGACCGCATGGTCATGATTTCTGGGGACCACAACCGCGTTGCAGAGGCGGTAGCCAAACAAGTTGGCTTAGATGAGGCGTGGGGAGACCTAATGCCGGAAGACAAGGTCAAGGCCATCAAGAACCTGCGCCTCAGCGCCAGGGTGGCCATGGTGGGTGACGGCGTGAATGATGCCCCTGCCATGGCCAATTCGAGCGTTGGCATCGCAATGGGGGCTGCCGGATCTGATGTCGCCCTGGAAACGGCTGATATCGCGCTTATGGCTGACGACATCAGGCAACTCCCATTTGCGGTGGGGCTGAGCCGTCACACGCGATCGATCATCCGCCAGAACCTGTTCGTCAGCTTGGGGATTGTGGCCATCTTGGTTCCGTCTACCATCATGGGCTTGAGCATTGGTGCCGCCGTTGCGATCCATGAGGGCTCCACACTGCTGGTCGTCTTCAACGCCTTGCGGTTGTTGGCCTACCGCAGAAGCTCCTGATCCCTGAGCTTCAATCATGAAGCTAAGCAGGGAAATGACTTGAAGTAGAAGTACGGGTCGTGCGCGATCAGCGCACGACCCGTACTTTTCTCACTCGTCGATCCCGATGCGCTTGAGGCTTTCAAGGGCCTTCCCACACTCAGGTGAGCCGTGCCTTAAGCCGCAGGCCAACGCAGCTTTGAGACTCATGACACCGGCTACGAAACCGACTTGATTGCCGACCCCTTGTCCGTTCGCAAATCCCTGATCATACGCAATCTCCACAAGTGCATTGATCGCCGCCAGGGTGTCTTGTTTGTTGGTACTGTTCTGCATATCTACTCCGCGAGCATTCAGCTCATATCGCTCGGTTAGATGGCGGCGCCTTCAGGTTTGGGGTGAGCGAATCCCGCTCCCATAGCCAATCCCTAACGGGGGGCATAGCCCGCCACCGTAAGGAAAATCAGCTATTGAGAGCAGGTGACTCGTTTTGGTCACGCGTGCTGCTCGCCTCACCGCATTGGCACTGAGTGGGTACATCCGGATAGCCGCTGTGTTTCTCGACGAACAGCGTTTGGCAGGTGGTGCACCCATAAATCCGCGGCAGAGACTTCAGACCACCTGGCAGCACATCGCTCAAGGGCTCGTTATGCCAAGGAGCCCCGTCAAGGATCTTGGAGCGCAGGATGTTTCCCAGCCGCCAGGTGTTACTTTGTGCGCGCCAGAACCACATCGGCGCCGAAAGTGAATACTGGATGAAGGTCTCTTCCGGCTGTTTGGAGAGCATCGGAAATTTAGGGCGGGTCGATCCGGAATCGATGATAGTGAACCCCATGCCCATCTCAGCGCTCGGATGGGTCTGTTCACCGAAATAGCGTTCGTGACTCGCCGAAGCCGTAGCTTGATGATCAGTCGGCGGAAATACCCACAGATAGCACTCGCTTCGAGTCACCATTTCGACGAGCTGGCTCTGTCCCCGTATAGGGAAATCTGCAGCCAGTGCGAAGCGATCTTTCCACGTGATTTTCGGAGGCGGTGCCATACCCGCCGCAATGGCCAGCGTCGCCGTTTTCGGGACGAATCGATCGCCGAGCTCGTTCAGATCCAGATTCTTGCAAAGGGCTTTGAATGCCTTTTTACGAGTCTTCGAGGTGAAGGAGGGGTCGAGGAGCAGGCGAACCTGGTTCACGCCTATCCCTGCAGCTCGTAGTACTTCGATGACTTCTTCAGCCACGCCGACTGCTTGAAGATCGGTCAATCCCAAGCACTTTTTCGCCCGCTCAATCGTCTCGTAGAGGTTGTACTGCCTGTCGCTGTCACGGCATACCTGGATTGGCAGATTGTCTTGGGAGTCAACTTCTGGGGAGACGGAGCCAATGGCAGCGTGGAGCAACTGGTGAATGTGCTGGTGAGCGTACGGGCGACCGGAAGCCGAGAATGAGGCGTGCAGCTGAGCAGCGAGAGGTTGAAGCAGCTTTTTGGCAGACATGACTATCCCCTAATGAGCGACGTTGGGGTAGCTGCGCTTGTAGGGCCGTTAGACGCGAAGCTGGACGTCGAATCAGGTTCAATCATGAGTAGGAGTCAGGTTTGGTTTGCTTGCACGGCCACCATGCAAAACCCGACGCGGCAATCACACCAGATTCGCCGAGTTTTGGCAAGAGAGGTCATCAGGTGAGCGAGAGCAGGTAGGAGGAGGACGCTCCAAGCTCGATCACGTCAGAAACAGGGAAGCCGGAAGCACATTGAGCGCTTCCGGCTTTCTCACGTCAGACTGATGAGAGGGATCAGAAGACGTATTGCAGGCGGGTCACGATTGCATTGCCGCTGTCGTCGCCCACGGTGTTCTCGTTATTGTCAGTACGCACGTTGATGTAGTTGGCACTGAGTTTCACTGCCTCGTTGACATACCAGTTCACACCCACAGTGTGGCTCTTGGCCTTGCGCTCGTTCGATTGATCCGCTGCGGTGACCAGGTTGCCGTCTTCGACCTTGATATCGTCAAAGCGGTAGAAAACTTCCCAGGCCCCCAGTTCCTTGTTCTCTGGTTTGATAGTGTCGAACTTGGCACCGTCGAGCTTGTAGATACGCGGCTCGCCGGTCAGGGTGTAAGCCATCTGGGCGTAGTAACCAGAGGCCTTCATGTCGCTGTTGGCCTGGTCAGCTTTCAGCTTGCGGCGAAGGTATTCCGCTTGCACCGAGAACGGGCCGGTGGCCCAGGCACCTTCGAGACCCCAGACCGAATCGTCCTTCCACAGGCCATCTTGTGCGGCGGCACCGCCAAACAGCATGCGGTTGCCGTTGGTGCCGGCATCGCCGCCGCCATTGGTATCTACACCGCGAACGCCAAGACGCGAACGAATCCGGGTATCGACCGCACTGTTTTTGAGGTCGCGGTAAGCGTACTGAGCACCGACGTGCAGGACGTTGCCATCACTGTGCAGCGGTGCGAACACGGCACGTGCGTTGTAGCGCTTGGTGCTGTCGCCATCCGAGTTGTTGTTGGTTTCGCTGAAAACGCTACCGGAGACATAAGCCATGTCAGCGATGGTGCTGGTGGCTTGAACACCCATGCCGGCGTTGTCGTTGATCCAGTCCGCCAGGTCGTACGAGAGGTTCCGCTCCATGGCAGTGGTCCACTTCGAACTGGTGGCTTTCTCAAGACCGAAGTCGGTGTAGAAACGACCGAATCGCAGTTGGACGGGCTTGAAACCGGTGTAGGTCAGGCTGGCCTCGTCGAAGTAACCGTCGGAGTCGTTGCCCGTGTTGCGGGAAAGGTCGTAGTTGAGCTGATACTTCCAGTCGCGGTACAGAACGCCGCCGAGCTCAAGGTAGGCGCGACGGAAGTAGCCGGCGTCAGCGGTATCGCCATTCTTGGTGAAGACACCATCGAAACGGCCGTAGTCGGCCTGAACGCGACCGCCCAGTTTGAAACTGAATTCCTTGTCAGAAGTCGATACTTCAAGACCGCCCTTGGTCTTCAGAACGATGTCAGCTCCGTCAGTGGTTACTGTTCCGGAGAATGCTTGCGAGGAAAATGTGCCTATTATTGCGGCAGCCAACAGCTTTTCCCGCATGTTCGAAGAACGGATCATTGCTTGCCTCTCGTATGTTAAGTGCTTAGCTACCGACGTTGTATTTCGCCCTTCGTCGGCCTAAATTTATCTTGCAGATGGGAGCAGGCCACGGTTGTCACCTGCTGTAACAAGATGCCTTTGTTCTAAGCACTCTGACTAGATTGCAAGCGAATATGACAGTTGTGTTTCTGTAGTGTTAACAGGAGAGTTTGAAACCTAACAAAACTGTTACCGAACAAGCCAGTCCTTCTTATCAAAGAAGCTCTTCTTGATCAATCTACGGATTTCCAGAACGTGCGGGTTGCGGGCAAGCTTGGTTTTGATAACAAGATAGACATCTTTCTCCTCCAGATCGTCCAAAAAACCCGGCATCGGCAGAATATTCCTCTCCATCTTTCGACTATAGTCGGGCAGCACACCGATACACGCGCCTCCTACGACAAGGCCACGGGATAAGTTATAGTTCTTTACCCGAGTGGTACCGCCCTGATGCTCAGCCATTATCGATGCCCACTTTCGTGAGCCCGCCAAAATCTCTTCATCCCAAGGGATAACGAGCATGAAGTTGTGCAAATCCAGGCTCTGCACTGGAAGGGTGACGCTTCTTGAGTAGCGGCTGGAAATGAACAGCGAGTGCCCAATCCGGCCAAGCCGTTCAAACCTATACGTAGGATGGCGATCAAACGCGCCCTCATCATCTGGGCTCACGAAAGCGATACCCACATCGACTTCACACTCAGAGAGCATCTGCGTTGTGCACTCTGAATGGATTTCAAGCTGCATTTCGGCATGATCGCGCACGTAGGCGACTAGATCGCGGTTTACGATGTCGCTCAACACTGGCTCCGTGATCGCGATGGTAAGCCTGGGGACTTCCTTTTCACCGGACTTGCCAAGGCCGTCTGGGCCGAAGAGCTGGCACAGGTAATGGCTGACCCTCTCGCCAGTGCGGGTCAGGGCAAGCTTGTTGTGTTTGTATACAAACACGGGAGCACCAATGTGCTCTTCCAGTTTCTCCAAGCGTTTCCGAAGGCCTACCACTGGCACATTGAGCCCCCGGGCAGCCTGTTTGAAACTGGCACAACGTGCTGTTGCGAAAAACTCTACGGCCAGCTGATCATCAATTGGCAGATCATCCAATATGTCAGGACTGTAAGGAACAACGCTGCTTGTAAATGTTTCATTTTGTGTAACCATTGGGTCCCCCTTAATTCGGGGAATCTATCTCAATGCCACCCAGCATTTCCTTATCTTGTCAGCATTGTAATCCGCAGGTCATGCATGCGTTATCGGAAGGTTTTATTTCGAAAGCGTAATTTTCGAGCAATCTTGCTGATATTGTAGCGTGCTAGCCTAGCGCGCCAATTTCATTACTTGGCAGATCTAAATTTAGCCAATTACGCATTTACATTTGGTTCACTTTTTTTTCACCTTTGCCTCCATAGGCTTTGGGCATGGAAAATCAAACCCTACCTCTTACTACCTTACTGATTCGTTATCTGGGGATCGGCTTCATAGCAACGGGAATCCATTATGCGGTGTTCCTAGTGCTGGTTACGACAGAATTATCTACTCCATTGCTAGCCAGTATCTGTGGAGGCATGGTTGGCGCTATCGCAAGCTTTATTGGAAATAGGGCGCTCTGCTTTGTGTCAGATGGCTCTCGTAAGTTTCAGCCTGTCAGGTTTGCACTGGTCGCGTTAGCCACAAACTTCGGCAATGGCGTGGGTATGTGGTTCCTCATCAAGTCGAATCTGTCACCGCTCATCTCCCAACTTGTAGTGACCTTAAGCCTCACTGCACTTGGATTCATTGCACATCGTTTTTGGACATTCAATCATGCAGACATTACATCGCTTTCCCGAGCGCCCTGATCCCTTGTTAACCATCGTCGTCCCTTGCTTCCAGGAAGAGGAAACCATCCCCGAGTTCCACCAGCGGATCACCCGCGTCGTGAAGCGCTTACCCGTCTCCTGCGAAATCCTCTATATCGACGATGGCAGTAACGACCGAACGGCCGACATTCTTCGCCACTATCAGGATGGGTCATCTGTACGTTGTCTGTCCCTGAGTCGCAACTTCGGCAAAGAGGCTGCACTCAGCGCCGGGATAGACCATGCCCGTGGCAGTGCGCTGATCTTCATCGATGTCGACCTGCAGGACCCACCAGAGCTCATCTCGGCCATGGTGGACCACTGGCAACGCGGTTACGACGTGGTGAACATGCAACGCAACCTGAGAGTCGGTGATTCGTGGTTTAAGCGCATGAGTGCCCGGGCTTACTACTGGGTCATGCAGCGCCTGGTGGAGAAGGTGGACATGCCGGCCGATGTCAGCGATTTCCGATTGATTGGGCCTGCGCCGCTGGCAGCACTGCGGGCGCTGGACGAACGCTCCAGGATTCTCAAAGGCATGATCGGCTGGGTAGGCTTCCGTACCATCGAGCTGCCCTACAATCGCACCGTTCGCCATGCCGGCAGCACCAAGTGGAATGCAGCTGGCCTGTTCAATCTGGCCATCGAAAGCATCGTCAGCTTCTCTCGCAAACCGCTGCGCATTTTCAGCCTCATCAGTTTCGGTCTTTTCGTCTCCAGCATCTGCTACATGCTTGCGTCGCTTGTGGCAGGAAGTTTCGACATCCATCACCTGATCGTCGGAATGGCTTCATTCATGTGCGTCGGTGTCGCCATGGTGGGGGAGTACCTGGGCGTGACACTCGCGGAAGTGAAGCGCCGGCCTCTCTATTTCCTGAAGCACAGCAGCAAGGCGGATCCCGTGTCACTCCACCCTTCGATGGCCTCGATCGAGGGTAAGAAATGCTGAGCCTGAAAAACGAGCGGACGCTGTGGTGGATCCTGGGTTCGATTTTGCTCTTGCGTTTGGTGGGGCTGGGCATCTATCCACTGATGGACACATCGGAGGCTCGCTACGCTGAAATGGCTCGCAAGATGGTCGAGTTGAATGACTGGATCACGCCCATGTTCGACTACGGGGTACCGTTCTGGGGCAAGCCACCGTTGTCCTTCTGGACCCAGGCCGCAAGCATGACGGTCTTCGGCGTTAACGAGTTCGCTGCGCGTTTCCCGGCGTGGCTGCTGCACCTGGCAAGCTGTTTCATCATCATCAAACTCGGCACGCAGCAGATTTCCCGTAACGCCGGCATCTGGGCCGCCATTATCTTTTCCAGCACCACCCTTGGCCTAGTCTCCAGCGGTGTCGTGCTGACCGACCCTGTTTTGTCGTTCTCGATTCTGCTGGCCAGCTACGGTTTCTGGCGTTGGATGAAGTGCGCCAGCAAGGCGGATGCCTACCTGATGTTCGCAGGTCTCGGGCTGGGCTTGCTTGCCAAAGGCCCTCTGACCCTAGTGCTTATGGGGGCGCCGGCATTCGCCTGGTTCGTTATCTACAAGGAATGGGGACGGGTACTGAGGCTTCCCTGGATCAGCGGCCTTGTACTCATGTTCGGTATATCCGTGCCTTGGTATGTCGCGGCCGAGATGAAAACGCCCGGCTTCATGGAGTACTTCTTCGTTGGTGAGCACTGGAGCCGCTACGTCGTCAGTAACTGGGCGGGCGACCTATACGGCAGTGCTCATGCCAAGCCATATGGCACCATCTGGATCCAGCTCGGACTGTCGCTACTGCCGTGGGCCTTTTTCTTACCATTACTGATCCGCAAGCGTGAATCAATGCAGCGCTTCGAGGCTTACCTCTGGCTGTGGGCCTTGGCGACACCGGTCTTCTTCACATTTGCAGGCAACATTCTGTGGACCTACCTGCTACCTGCGCTGCCAGCCTGGGCATTGCTGCTATCCGGACGGATCAGCGATGTTGGCCCGAAGACTACATGGGCTGCCGCGGCGAGTGCATTGGTGTTACCAATCATCGGTGCGGGCATCATCTACGCCGGGGTACTTGAGGAGCGACCTCAGAATCAGCGAGATGTGGTTCAAGCCTGGCTCAATGTGCAGTCTGCTCATTCCGCTCCCCTGATCTATCCTGGCCGCCGCTCATACTCGTCGGAGTTTTACAGCAGCGGAAAGTCCGAGAACATCAAGGATCCTGCCAAGTGGCCGCAGGATGGCTCGTTCTATCTGTCCAGGCGCTTGCGAGACAGCAAGGATGGTCTGCCCGCTGATCTAGCATGTACAGCGATCACCGAAGCGAACGCCAGCCAGCTCATGCTGTGCCATTGGAAACGTACCGTACAAGGTGCCGAGGGTCTGGCTGGAGAAAGCAATGCGGAAACGCCTCGCAAGAACGAAGGCTAAATTCCAAGCACAAAAAAGCCAGGTTTTATCCTGGCTTTTTTGTCGATTTCTTTCGTCATTTGAAGTCCTATTTAACCGCCGATTAATTGTCGGCTTGTTCCTTACCATCCTTGCTTTCTTTCTTTTGCTCTTGAGCGACTTGTTGTTTGTTCTGGTCCGAAGAGTCATCGCTCCATAGGCGAGCCTGTTCGGTTCGGAAGTTTTCATTGAACTGTTTCGCTCGCTCGAAGCCACCTTCAGCGTAAGCGGTACCCATGAGACCCAGCAGCAGGCTGCCAATAGCGATAGATTTGACAAATTTCATTGTGAACCTCGGTTCATACTAGGCCTGCCTGATTAGCGGCCTTTGTTGGTTTGTAGTTTAGGAACGCGAAGCTAACGACAAGGTGAGTCAATAATTACAATTCCGTAATTTTGGCGGCAGGCAGGATGCGTTAAATCCTCAAATCTGGAAGGATCATGTCTATCTCGGCACTGTCGAGGGCGACTAAGAATTTTCTCTTAAATTACAATTTTGATATCTAGCGCGTTAATTCAGCGCGGCGTTGTTGGCCGCCCTAGGAGATAGCCATGAATGACATAGAGCCCTGGGCAGTTGCTATCGGTGACTTTCGCCGCTGCACTGAAAAACTCACTGTCCAGCTCGATGAGCTGACCTCGCAGACGCGGACCTCCAGCGCTGTTCTGGAGAGGTCGAACGAACTGGTGGAGCAGGTGGACGCTGTCGGCCGGCAGATTCAGGAGGAGGTGCGAAAGGCGGAGAAGGCTTGGTCGAACGCGGAGGAGGTTGCCTTGCGCGCCGCTGCATCAGCGTATTCAGCTGCATGCCGCGGAGTCGACACCGCCATCCAGCCACTGATCTCGGAGCTTACAGCAGCGACAAAGGCGGCGGACGCCTCTATCCAGGAGCTCAAGCGGGCACCGGTGCTGGCCAAGCGTTATGTGATGGTGGTCGCCACGTCGTTCTTCATTCTGGCGCTGATCTGTGTCTACTCGACCATGCGCCTGATCGATGCCGCCGGCAGCGTAAGTGCTCAAGAGAAAGTGAATGCTCAGTACTTCTCACACCTGTGGAAGAACGCCAATCCTGACGAGCAGAAGATCATCAAGTCGGTGATTCTGCGGTCGCCTATGGACCCTGTGGTCCTCCGGCACTGATGCATTGAGCAAACAAAAAGGCCCGTCGATGGACGGGCCTAATCATGTCTGCGCGGTTTAAGCGGCGGTCATTGCTGGCTGCAGTTGCTGGCTGCGGGAAAGTGAAGGTGGAACCAGGTGAAGTTTTCTTCGGTCACCTCCACGCTCGCCGACCCTTGGTGCAGGCTCATGATCGACTGCACAATGGCCAAGCCAAGACCGGTACCGCCTTCGCTCCGTGCTCGGCTCTTGTCCACACGGTAGAACCGCTCAAATAAGTGCGCATGGTGTTCCTTGGCAATACCGCGGCCGGGGTTGCCGACACTCAAGGTCGTACCGCTCGCACTATGCTGCACCTTCACGTAGACCGTGCGGCCGCGAGGGCAGTAGCGGATCGCGTTCGACACGAGGTTTGAGACGGCCCGTTGAACCATCAGGCGGTTCCCGCGTACCACATCATCACTCCCAGAAATCTGCAGCTGGATCTCGCCTTCCTCTGCCGAAATGCTGAAGAGGTCGCATACGCGCTGAACCTCGTCGACCAGGGACACCGGTTCGAACTCCACCATGGACGCAGGGTGACTGACCTGGGCCAAGAACAGCATGTCGGAAACCATGCGGCTCATGCGGTCCAACTCTTCTGTGCACGACTCTAGAACCTCCCGGTACTCGGAAAGCGATCTTTCTCTGGTCAAGGCAACCTGGGCCTTGCCCATCAGGTTGGAAAGCGGTGCTCGAAGTTCGTGGGCAAGGTCGTCAGAGAACTGCGAGAGCTGCTGAACGCCATCATCCAGGCGAGCCAGCATGATGTTGATGCCGTCGGCGAGCTTCTTGAGTTCTGCCGGCATCCCATCAGTCGGAAGACGATGGTCGAGGCTCTCCGTTGAGATCTTTGACGCCACCTTGAGGAATTTGGTCAGCGGCAGCAGGCCTCTGCGCACGGTCCACCAGCCAATGGCCAAGATCAGTGCGAGGATGACGGGGGACATCATCAAGGCCCAAGTCAGCAACGCATCAAGCAGTGCCTCACTGGATGACTGGTCCATGGTCATATAGACGCTGACCTCTGTTCCATCGCCCAAGCGCATGATCCGAGAAGCACTCAGCAGAGGACGGTCCTGCGTATCACGCCATTCATGCTCTTTAGGCTGGGCCGCCGGCTGAAACTTGTGCACCTCCAGATTGACCTGTTTCGAGCCAATCGAGAGCAGAGGAGTCTGATTCTGTGAGGTATCGAATATGCTCACATACAGGTTGTTGTGGCCCATGACCAAATCGACAAGCTGATGTGCATCTGCGTTGACGCCGGAGATATCCGGGATGGTGGACAGGTTGTGAGCCATCCCCGCCATCTTTACTTCCAGGTCCGCTCGGGCATTTCTTTCCAGAGCCTTACCTACCATCAGATAGCCAAAGGTGGCGAACAGAAGCAGCAACGCTGCGCTCATCAACCCAACTTTTAACCCCAGCTTTGCAGCCAGGCTGAATGGCCTCATGCGCGTTCCTCAAAAACGTACCCAACGCCACGAAGCGTGTGAATGAGCTTGGTTTCAAACGGGTCATCGATCTTCGAGCGCAAGCGCCGGATGGCTACATCGATGACATTGGTGTCGCAATCGAAATTCATATCCCAGACCAACGAGATGATCTGGGAACGAGTCAGCGCTTCGCCCGTTCGGCTCATGAGCAGGTGCAGAAGCGCAAATTCCTTGGTGGTGAGATCGATGCGTGTGCCACCGCGGAAGACGCGATGGCGGACGGAGTCGAGTTCCAGATCCGCAATTTTCAGCGAGCTCTTCTCGACCAACTCATCACCACGGCGTTGCAGCGAACGGATGCGAGCAAGCAGTTCAGGGAATTCGAATGGCTTCACAAGGTAGTCATCCGCGCCGCCGTCCAAGCCCTTGAGCTTGTCATTGATGCGTCCGCGGGCGGTCAGCATGATGATGCGGACCCGGCTGGTCTTACGGATGGTTTCCAGCAGGTCCCAGCCGTCGATACCGGGGAGGTTCACGTCCAGAAGGACCAACGAATAGACATTAGTGTTGAACAAGTGCAGGGCATCTACACCGTTGTGCACGATATCTACGACATACCCGCTTTCGGATAGGCCCTGCTGAAGATATTCGGCAGTTTTAATTTCGTCTTCCACAACTAGAACGCGCATAACTTATCTCAAGGTGTGAGGAAGGAGTTGGCCTAATCCGCCAAGATTATGGTTGCAGGCTGTTCGAAAGATAGGCTGAGGGTATGGCATGTGGTAGTCGCTACCTCTGTCCATACGCCGGGTCACCTGAGGACGCTTGAATCTTAACGCGAAGAAGCTGGCCGCGGCGAAATCCTACAAATTTGTAATGTAGCCGCAAGATTTCTGACAGTCATGCAGGCTCCAGCTCTGAGCTTAGCGGATTCTGGGGTCTGCGACGGTGTATGACAGCTTCGCCTGACAGGCGGAATCGGCCATGACAGGCAGTATTTCGGTCGCCAGCTTGCAGAGACTGGCGCTGGCCTTGCATCGAGTGCGCCACGCAGGCAGTCCCCATGCACGGCCGCGAACTGCTACGCCTTTCTGCGAATTAGTTCACTTGGTGGCTCAGTAGTCTCCCGAATAATTACCTTACAATCTATTACATGTCCAAATTGTAATTGCGCGATCATCTTGGTGTTAGCCTCCTTTGCTAGTTTAAGGGCAGCGGAAGAGGCATCGCTGCTTTGGAAATTGTCTCATTTCAAAGCAGCTTGGCAAGAGCAGCGGGCAGTTGTTCTCGTCAATGCATTCACCTGTAAACCATACGCTCCTTTGGTAGGTGAATTTTAGCGCCCCCCTACGGGCGCTTTTTTATTAAGGGACTTCTTATGAACACTACTGTATCAGCGATCGCCGTGTTTATGCTCTTCACATCACTAACAGCCAATGCACAAAGCGGTATGGAAATAAACCAACGCATTGAGCGTTCTGCTAGAGAGGCTACTGCGGATTATGCTCAGCGCGTAAAAAAGCCCATGCCTCAACTTGAAGACTATGCCTACGGTATGGACCTTGACGTTGGTAAGTTGGTGTATGTATCACCCAGCGTGCGGTACTGCGGTAATGTAAGAAGTATGATGACCTACGAAGACTCGAAAGGCGAGCTGCACATGGTTCGCTACCTGGTGAAGGGCGAGTGTATTAACAGCCGTTAAGGCTCATCAAGATGATGTCTGCGGTCGCCGGATCATAGAAGCTCAATGCCGAACCGGCGCAGCAGTACGGCGAAACATCCGAAACTGGCCATTGTGATGAGGATGCTGCTGATAAGGGTCGGCCAGAAGCCGAGCTTAGGTAGCAGCAACGGGAACGCGATAAACATCGGCAGTGTAGGAAGCACGTACCAGAACGTGTACCAAGCATGATTGGAGATCTTCTCCATGCTCTGGTTCTCCAAATAGAGCCAGACCAGCGTCAAGACAGTGACCAGGGGTAGGGCGGCGACCAGGCCGCCCAGCTTGTCACTGCGTTTCGCCAGCTCTGATACGAGAATCACTATTCCGGCAGTGAGTAGGTACTTCGTGATGATCCAAGCCATCGCTGAACCTTCTGGGGATTGTGGACGGGGGAGGTGAAGCCATTCTCCAACCCCTCTCGAAGTGCTCCTGCCGTTTACGCCATCCCTCATCGCATTTCTTCTACAACATCCCCCTCAGCCAGGAAGGGGATGTGTCTGCATGGTGTTTACCGATCGATCAGTGCGAGGGCGAGGGAACGCTCTCGTGGAAAGCTGCCCGCTCGATCTGGATGGTGCAGTGATGGATTTCAAATCCATCGCTGACAGCATCCACGACGGCCGCCAACACAGCATCCCCATCTGCAGAATCCCGTACCACTACGTGCGACGTCATCACGTTGCTGCCACTGCTGACGGCCCAGACGTGCAAGTCATGAACGTCCGTGACCCCATCTACGCC
This sequence comes from Pseudomonas sp. FG86, assembly GCF_057808775.1. Classification (NCBI taxonomy): domain Bacteria; kingdom Pseudomonadati; phylum Pseudomonadota; class Gammaproteobacteria; order Pseudomonadales; family Pseudomonadaceae; genus Pseudomonas; species Pseudomonas sp. FG86. The sequence continues at coordinate 198,085 of NZ_JBMDIS010000001.1, forward strand.
GCGGATGGTGGCCTCGATTGCCGTAACGTCGAGCCCCCTCGGCACACCCTCCATGAGAATCCCCAGGCTTTCGCGAAGCAACTGCCACGTCCGCGGCAGTACCCAAAGTCCGATTGCCACAGCGACAATCGTGTCGACCCAGGTCCAGCCCGTGAAGCGGATGATGAGTGCTGCAATGATTACGCCTAGCGAGCCGAGCATGTCGCTCCAAACTTCGAGGTAGGCGCCTTTGACGTTAAGGCTCTCGTTGCTCGCAGATGCCAGAAGGCGCATCGAGATTAGGTTGATGATCAGGCCGGCGATTGCGATCCACATCATCGCCCCGGTAGCGATCTCCGCCGGCATGAAAAAGCGCTGGTAGGCCTCGTACAAGATGTACATCGCCACCAGGAAGAGCAGCACGGCGTTGAACGTCGAAGCCAGAATCTCCAGGCGCGCATAGCCGAAGGTTCTTTTCTGATCCGCCGGGCGCTTGGCTATCTGAAGTGCAATCAGTGAGATCGCCAAGGCGGCAGTATCTGTGAACATGTGGGATGCGTCAGACAGCAGCGCCAGGCTGCCGGTAATCCACGCACCGATCACTTCTGCAATCATGAAGCTGCCAGTCAAGGCGAGCGCCATGATTAGCTTCTTCTGATGCCCCTCGCGTACTGCAGCGCTGCCATGGTCATGATTTGAACCCACGTATTTCTCCTTGCGCAGGGTTGTGGTCTCGTTGGCCTTCCTGTCTGCCTATCGTTAGAGCGTCGCTTGGCCACACTGACTGCAGAATTTTGCTCCTGCGCTCAGCAACGAGCCACAGGCGGTGCAACCACTCGATAGTGGTGTTCCGCAGTTTAGACAAAAGCGTGCTGACGGATCGTTGGCCGTCCGGCACTGCCTGCAGCCCTGCAGATCTTTAATGGGGGCTGGAGTGGCATGGCGCCCGCCGTCATACACCTGGTTGCCGCCGTCGCAGCCCTGCTGCCGGCCATGGCGATCGTATTGCTCGGCCCCATGTCCCCCGCTGTGGTGCTTGCCTCCACCGTGGTTTCCACGGCCATGGTGCCCGCCCAGGATATTTTTGAAAAAGCTCATGGTATTCGCCCCTCATTGATGGGTGACATATTAACGAGCAAAAGTTGAAAAGAATGTTCTGCTCGCGAGAAAGACTTGTAAGTTAAAGTGAAAGTTCAAAATTAGCCTACGTCAAAACGAAGCCGTTTTGTTTGTGAAATTAAATTTATCTAGCTGAGCGGTGCTCTGCGTTTAATAGATGGTGTCGCCCTAATTTTTATCATAGCCTGGTCGATGGCAATTAAAACAGCAGTTATTGCATTTCTGTCAGCATTGTAATCACGAGGTCATCGTGTCGTTATCAGGCGCCGGAAATAATGCGCTCAGCGAGATTTATTTCTCTTTTGTCCCTATGCCTCACACATTCTAAGCGTCTCCAACGCCTAGGCCCTAAGGCCTCTGGCGCTCCGCACATTGCGCAATCGCTCAGCATCTGTCGATGGTTTGCCAAGCAGCTCCCGCTAACTCCACAGCTAACGCATGGATAAGCAGCCTCTCAGAGTTTGATAATGACACCTTCAAAATCCATTGTTCACACCCTGTTAAGTAAATGGATCTTTGCTATTCGCACTGCCCGACAGGAAGGCATCAGCACTAATCTGCTCATTGGGCTGGTAACTCTTTGGTTGCTGCTATTCGCGAATGCTGAGCTCTGGAGCGTGCTCTGGAAGCTGGTATTCAAAACCGATGAAGTGAACTGGCTGCTAGCAGCTAGCCTCCCAGTCATAGTATTCGCATGGGTGTTTACGGTTCTGAGCTTGCTGTCATGGGCGCGGCTGACCAAACCTTTTCTATGTCTCGTACTGATCAGCGCGGCTTTTGCGAGTTACTTCATGAATGCCTATGGCATCGTGATCGATTACACAATGTTCACCAACGTTGTGGAGACAGACGTCGCTGAGGCAACCGAGCTGCTGAATTGGAAGCTCGGTCTGTGGGTCGCAATGGTTGGGGTGTTGCCCGTCTACCTGATCTCCCGGGTTCCCCTCCGGCGCAAGCCTTGGGCCAGAGCTTTGGTCAGCAGGGTCATTGCTCTGTCGCTCGCTCTGTTGACCTTGTCTGGCATCGTGCTGAGTCAATACCAGTCATATGCCTCCTTGCTGCGCAACAATCGGGAGATCCGACTGATCCTGGTACCCACCAACTTGTTTGCGGCTGGCCATGGTTACCTGAAGCGCCAGCTGGCCACACCTAAAACGCTGACGGCCATTGGAACTGATGCGGTAGTTAATCGACAGGGGGCGGCCCGTAAACCTAGGCTGCTGGTACTGGCTGTAGGAGAGACCGCCCGCTCCGCCAACTTCTCCCTCAATGGCTACACCCGTGAAACGAACCCGGAGCTGGAAAAACGCAACGTCATCAGCTTCTCCAACGTCAGCTCCTGCGGCACCGCCACCGCAGTTTCGTTGCCATGCATGTTCCTGGATGTGGGTAAGGCCGAGTACAAAGATGGCTTGGCCAAGAGCCGAGAAGGGCTGCTCGACGTGCTTCAACGCGCAGGCATTAGTGTCATGTGGACTGACAACAACTCGGGGTGCAAAGGGGCCTGCGACAGGGTTCCCAACCACAAGGCTGCCTCTCACGCGGATCCCCAACTTTGCACCAGCGAGGAGTGTAAGGACGGGGTGCTGCTCTCGGAGATGCAAGACTTCATCAAGCGTCAAGAAGGCGATGCTGTCCTGGTGCTCCACTACAAAGGTAGCCATGGCCCGGCCTACTACAAGCGCTACCCCGCGCAATTCAAGAAATTCGCGCCGGTGTGCGAGACCAACGAGCTCGACAAATGTAAGCAGCAGGAAGTGCTCAATGCCTACGATAACTCGATCCTTTACACCGACTACGTTACAGCCGGGCTGATCGACATCCTGGCAGCGAACACCAAATTCGACACTGGGCTCCTGTACGTTTCTGACCACGGAGAATCACTGGGTGAGGGTGGGCTCTACCTGCATGGGCTGCCTTATGCGATGGCTCCTGAAGAGCAAACCAAGGTGCCATTGGTGCTTTGGATGTCCGATTCTCTTGCGAAGAGTGAAAGGCTCAACGTCGGCTGTTTGAAAGCTCAAGCAAGCTCACCTCTTAGCCACGACAACCTGTTTCACACAGTGCTCGGGATGATGAATGTCCAGACGTCCTCGTACCGCTCAGCCTTGGATTTCACTGCCCCGTGCAAGCCCTTGCCAGGAGGCTCTTACTCAGGCCTCTAAGACACGAAGTAGGATGGCCCCTCTGGGATGCCAAGTGCTTCTGCTCCCGTCCGCTTTGACAGCTATAAGAAGCTGGACTAACTACATAGCAGCACCCACCAACCCAAGCGATAAAGGAAATCTCGCATGAGCATCAAGCCAGGCCCTAAACGAACTAACGAAGATGGCACTCCGGATAAAAGGCAGCGAGTCACGCCTGAGAAGCAGAAGGACCATCCGGACCTGAAACCCCACAAGCACAAAAAGGGGGAGTAGGTTAACAAGGCAGCTCCCGACTGCGGGAGCTGCCTTTAGATGACGGCTTCAAGGGGAACTTGAAGCTATCACCACAATGCAATGTCGTACGTCAGATACAAGCGGTAGTTATCCCGGTCGCTGCTGTACGTGCTCCTGGCCACTGCATATCGAAACTCAGCCCCCACACCTTTGAAGAGCCCGTCCTGGATCACATATTTCAGGTTCGTATTGGACTCGTGCTCCCGGGCTTCCTGACCACGATAGACCCCATCCTCGCCCTTGTAGTAGCGGGTCATGAAGCTCAGTCCAGGAATTCCCATGCTAGTAAAATCGTAGTCGTACCTCGCCATCCAGGTCCGCTCTCCGGGCTGAATGAATTTGCCAACGCTAGCATTGCTGAACGAGTAGACCGTGCTTACGCTCACGTACGGAAGTGCGGTGCTGCCATCAACCTTTTGATATCCAGCACTGAACGTGTGGCCACCCAGACGATAACTGAGTAAACCGCTAAACATATCGCTATCAACTACACCATTACGGGCTGCGCCAGCATCATCACTGATAAAGTAACGTAGATCGCTAGTTAGCTTGCCTGGGCCAAGCGGCAGTGTGTAAACCAACCCGAAAAATTGTTGGCGGTAGAAATCCCGAAGTTCCCCGTAGTAGCTGCTAAAACTGAGCTGTTTGGTGAGGTCGTAGCGCATCCCCGCAAAATCAAAGTCCGTACCGCCACCTCCGGAATATCCCTGAGGAAATATATCGACGCTATCGGTAGAGTTTCGGGCTTTGAATTTGTCTAGATGCCCAGCTTGAAGGTACAACCGATCAACACCGGTGTACTCCGCTTGGGTACCTCGGAACGTTTGAGGTAGTAGTCGACCATCGTTGTAAACCAGGACGGGGATTTTGGGGAGGAGAGTGCCACCACTGACCAAAAGGTCATTCCATTTGGCCTTAGCGGTAATGCCAAGACTCGAATATTCGCTAGCTGCCCGACCATCGTCGTGGACCGGCAGAAGGCCTGTCCCCGCATGCTTAGCGCTTGAGTCGAGCCGGATTCCTGAAAGTCCCAGTGCCTCCAAACCAAAGCCTACAGGTCCTTCGGTGTAACCTGACTGTAGCTTGAGCAGAAAACCCTGCGCCCACTCTTTGCGATCTTCGCCCCCATCACGAAATCCATCATTGAAATAGTAATTTCGCAGAGCCAGCCGGCCCTCGGAGTCTTTGAAGAAGTCTGCTTCAGCAAAATTGGGGAACAAGCTAGCAATGACGCTTGCACACGCGAGTGTGCGCGATGTTGTGAGGGTGTTCATCGGAAATCTCTGCTGTGTATTGTGATTTTTGGCAGCATCAAAATGGAGCGACCCAGTACTATCCATCGCAGATTACGCAGCGTCATGCTGGACGGGATTCACTCATGCGGCGGACACTAACCCGTCGTGGAATCGGCAACAACGTTATGAGTAATACGCATGAGGCTATGCGTTTAGTTGGTAAGAAACCTCGGAGTATCTTGTGAACCTCAAACAACTCGAAGCTTTTCAAGCCATCATGACAACGGGCTCTACCATCGGAGCTGCTACCCGTATGGGCTTGTCCCAATCGGCCGTCAGCCGCTTGTTAACTCAGCTCGAAGATCACTTAGGCCTCGCGCTCTTCCTTCGACGTAAGGGCAGATTGATGGCGACTCCTGAGGCGGAAGAACTCCTTGGACAGGTGGCGGAGCTCGTAGACAACCTCCAGCGCGTACAACGCATGGCAGATGAGCTGAGACTGGGTCATTCGCGCCGGAGTCTGCTCAAGGTTGCAGTACCGACCAGCATGTCTCAACACTTGCTACCGAGGATCGTTGCCGAATTCATGCAGGGCCGTGAGGACGTCGTCGTAGAGGTCATCACCGGCGGATACGATGCGCTGGAAAGGGCCGTACTCGACAAAAGCGCTGACTTCGCTTTCGTGCGTTTGCCTACGGAACTTCAGCATTTTGAAGTGCTACCGGTACTGGAGACCGAAGGGATGTGCGTCATGCACCAAAGCCATCCACTGGCGGAGCTATCGGAGGTCAGTCTCGAAGCATTGCGGTATGAACCCCTCGTGCTTCTGGGGCGGCAAAGGAGCCTTCGATCTGAACTCGACCTGCGTTTCCGAGAGGCTGAAATTACCCCTCAAGTTCGCGTAGAGGTCCACTCGGTCAGTGCTGCTTGCGCATTCGTTGCAGAGGGTATGGGGGTCTCAATTATCAATGGTCTTTTGGCCAAAGAGTTTGGTGGCCTTCCTTTGATCGCCAAGCCGCTGAGACCTGCGCTTTGCTATCGTTTTGGCCTGATTTTCCGCAAAGACCAGCCACGCTCTTTGCTGGTTGAGAGTTTCGCGGAGCACATGCGTAACAGGCTCACAGAGGTGAATGGTTCTACGCCAACGCAATAAATTGCATAGCCCAACCCGATTTACTCATAACGTTGAGTGACTGCATCCGATTGAACTAGTGTGCGCCCTGTAGCCCTGGGCCCCTACAAAACAATAATCGAGATCGCGCACCATGAACCTACCTCATGCACCGGCGGCGCAAGCCGCGCCTGCTGGAAAAGCAGACATCCCTCGCCCGGCCAAGCAGCTCAATCCTGCGTTGATCCTGTTGAGCATTGTTTTCATGGCTCTGGCCTTCACCTACTTCGTCGATTCAGGCCAGTTCCAGCGCAAAGACATCGCTGTTGTCCCCGGTTCGTACCAGACCTTGGAAAAGGACGCCTCTCTAAGCCAGCTATTTTCCACAGAGCCGCGTGCCACAACCGATTCTGCTGCACGTCCGGTCTCCTTGGTTGAGGCTTTCATGGCCATTCCACAGGGCATCGAGAAGCGAGCCGGCCTGATCTTCATGGTTTTGTTCATCGGCGGAATGTTTGGCGTGCTGAACAAGGCCGGGGCAATCGATGCTGGTCTTGAGCGGATACTTGGCCTTACCCGGGGCAACATCTACGTGCTGGTACCCTGCTTGATGCTGGTGTTCTCGGCCGGTAGCACGTTCATGGGACTGGCCAAAGAGTTCATCCTGATCGTCCCGCTAATGGTAGCGATGGCCAATCGCCTGGGGCTGCCCAACATTGTTGGTCTGGCGATCGTGGTGATCTCGGTGAAAATCGGCTATCTGGGTTCGATTACCAACCCCGTGGCATTGGCGGTTGCCCAGCCGCTAGTGGGCGTTCCAATGTTCAGCGGGCTGAATATGCGTGTGGCAGCCTACTTGGTGTTTCTGCTGGTCGGCATTGGCTTCGTGTTAATGACTGTACGCCGACTGGGTTACGACGCCAGTGCTGAGTTTACTTTTAAGCGCACACCGCTAGCGCCACGCCACAGTCTCAACCTTCTACTGCTGGGAGCGGGCGTCGCCTTCCTGGTTTATGCCTCCAATCGCTGGCACTGGAAGTACCCAGAGTTGTCTGCGTACTACTTGGCGATGAGCATGGTGTTCAGTGTGGTGGCTGGCATCGGTGCCAGCGAGGCTGCCGGCGCATTCGTCGACGGAATGAAGAAGGTGCTAATGGCCGGCGTGCTGATCGGTCTCGCCACTGCGGTGGAGATCATCCTCAGCACTGGCCAGGTGCTCGACACTATCGTCAACAACCTTTCCAACCTGGTCAGCGATCACGGCCCTCTAGTTTCGGCGTACGGCATGTTCTTCGCACAACTCGGGCTGGATGTCCTGATCCCGTCCACGTCGGGGCAAGCAGCAGTGACCATGCCAATCTTCGGACCGTTGGGGCAATTGTCAGGTGTGAGCGCTCAGACCACTGTGTATGCCTTTTTGCTGGGCAATGGTCTAACAAACCTGATCACTCCTACCTCAAGTGGCCTACTAGTGCTGCTTGCGACCGCTCAAGTCGGATGGGGTCAATGGGCGCGATTCATCTGGCCGTTGTGCCTGGTATTCGCGGCCATCGCCATGTGCCTCCTCTCCATTGCCGTTCTGACCGGCTACTGAAATCTCGGGCCGCGTATGCGGCCCTACTGCTTTGAGTGTCAAACATGCAAATCCTCAGAAACCTGATGGTCCCGATGCGCGATGGCGTTCGGTTGGCCACCGATGTCTACCTGCCTGATGAAAGTACCGGCGTGTGGCCAGTGGTGATCGAACGCACTCCATACGACAAGAGCAAGCCCTCACGCTCGGAGAAATGCCTGAATGGTCATCACTTAGGGCGTGAAGAGATGGCCCAAGCCTTTGCCGAACATGGCTTCGTCACTGTGTTTCAGGACTGCCGCGGTCGCTACGCCTCCGAAGGCGAATTCATCAAGTACGTCAACGAAGCAGAAGACGGCTACGACACTTTGGCCTGGTTGGTCGAGCAGCCTTGGTGCAATGGGAAGGTCGGAAGCATGGGTCTTTCTTATGCAGCCCATACTCAGCTCGCTATGGCCTGCTTAAATCCTCCAGGGCTGAAGACGATGGTGCTGGACTCTGGAGGCTTCGCCAACGCTTATCAATGTGGCATCCGCCAAGGAGGCGCATTCGAGCTCAAACAGGCCACATGGGCATACAAGCAGGCCAAGGAAAGTCCGGCAGCCAAAGCCGATCCACTATTGCGCGAAGCATTGGAGCAGGAAGACATCCGGCATTGGTTCGCCCATATGCCGTGGCGTCCAGGATTTTCACCGCTGCGTCATGCGCCAGCGTATGAGGACTACCTGTTCGACCAATGGGGCCGCGGCTGTTTCGATGCCTATTGGCAACAGTTGGGCATTTGCGCCGATCACTATCGCAGCAACATTCCCGATATTCCGGTGCTGCACATGTCGAGCTGGTATGACGCCTATGTCAGCTCAACCCTGGATAACTTTGCTGCCTTCGTCGCGAACGGTAAGGCACCACAACGACTCGTGATGGGCCCTTGGCTGCATGGCGACCGCAACATTAGCCACAGCGGCGATGCCGAGTTTGGCCCAGCCGCCGCTTTCGATGGGCAAGTGGCGCAGGATTGGCTGTCCTGTCGTATTGAGTGGTTTGTAAACCATCTGCAGCTACAGATCACTGCACCAGCCCAACAGGTGCAGGTATTCATGATGGGCGGTGGTAGTGGTCGCAAGCTTCAGGACACGCGAATAGATCATGGTGGTCAGTGGCTTGATGCACAGCAGTGGCCATTACCTGGCAGCCAGCGGTTGGATCTTTATCTTCATCCTGACGGTCAGTTGAGCAAAGGGGGGCCAGCGGCAACCGATGCTGCTTGCCACTTCCTCGCCGATCCATCTAATCCAGTACCGACCATCGGCGGCGCGCTGACTTCCGGCGCTCCTGTCTTCGAAGGCGGAGCGTTTGATCAGCGAGAAACACCACGCTTCTTCGGCGCGCGCGGAGATGGCAGTGCCATCTGCCAGCGCAGCGATGTGCTGTGTTTCGAAACTGAGCCGCTTGAAGCTGACCTTGCTGTCGCCGGTCCGGTAACGATCCAGCTGTGGGTCGAGACCGACGGCTTAGACACTGACTTTACCGCTAAGGTGGTCGACGTCTATCCGCCAAGCGATGACTTCCCAGAGGGGTATGCCATGAACATTACAGACGGCATCATTCGTTGCCGATACCGGGACAGCTGGAACGATCCGAAGCCGACGGTACCTGGGGAATGTTTCAAGGTGCAGATCGAACCGTTTGCAACCTGCAACCTGTTCAAGCGCGGTCACAGCTTGCGCCTTGAGATTGCCGGCAGCAATTTCCCACGGTTCGACGTAAACCCCAACAGCGGTGAGCCGGAAGGCTGCGCGAACAAAAAAAGGACTGCTCGAAATACCGTACATATGGGGGCTAAGCGGCCCTCCAGGATTCAGCTAACGGTCGTCCAAGCACCAGCTGGTAGCTGATAGCGGTATAGAGCTATCGCTTGGCAGCAGTTCTGGACAGCTGCCGAGCGCTGTCCCTGTAAACCAGTTTTTTTACCTGTTAACCACTGTAGTTAACAGGTAAAAAAATAGGTTTACACGATGCTCACCTCTACCCGTTCGACACCAGCAAATCGCCTAGCTCTTCACGGGCCATATCCACTCGGTCCATCCTGCGATAGGGATGATCAACAGGCATTCGGATGAGGCTCTCGAACCAAGCCGGATCGAATTTGAGCACCTGCTTGTGAATGTGCTCAAGCTCACCTTTGCGAAGCTGGGACACTACAAACTCCATGCTCTCAACCAGGCCGGATTCCTCGTTATCCTTAGAGATCCGGTGGCGGATGAAACTCATCTTGAGATCGAAGTAGGGGCCTTTCATCCCAGGAAGGCTCTTCGCCTCCAGCCGGCCTTTGGTGCTGATTTCCGCCCCTGGCACTTGAGACTCTATCGCTTTCACAAGCTCAGCATTCCCACCTATCTTCTGGCCAAAGAGCCGAGTGGCGTCCGACATATAGGCGAAGATCCATGGCACGTTGCGTAGCGTCGCACCGGTATAGAGGTAGCCGCGCTCCCCTTTGTAACGCTGCAGCATGCCTCGCAAGGCTTTCTCCGAGAGCACCACCTGGGTTTCCTTCTCCAGGATGTAAACCACGCGGTCAAACTGTTCTATCAAAAGCCTGAGAATCTTCCGCGGTACGCCGTCAAAACCGGTTTTTCGGTCGGTCTTCTTGTGCTGACGGGGCTGGAAGTATGGGCAATCGTTACGGGCCTCTCCATCAAATGGAGCGATACCGCGAATGCTCTTCGTCGCGTGCTTTCCGAAGGGATTTTTTACGTTTGGGGGTAACTCATACAGCCCTACCAGCTGGACAGGGTTGTCGCATGCCGGGCACACCGCGAACTGAGCCAGCTTGCCCGCGCTTCCGGGCTGATACCACGGCTCCCTGCGGAAGGTCTCAGACTCGAACCGATCCTTGTCTATGGTTTTGCTTTCAGTGTCTTCAATGCGGAGCTTGTACACATCCATCTTTGCCAAAACCGTATCAATAGAGGGTTTATTGATCGTACCCAGCGAAGTTCGGTAGCAGGAAGGCCTATCTGCCCCTTAGGTGGTCACCCTCCGGTGGCAGGCCTTGCCAGAAGCATGGGATTACCCCGTAAGGAGTCTGTGAGCCCCAGAAACAACTAACCCCCTGGTGCGCAGTGCAGGTCTGGGACCCGCCCGAGGCGTGGAGGCTATTCTTGTAGAGAAAATAACACCTGCCACGGAACGGATCAGTTGGTAGGCAGACCAGCCGTCAGCTATGGCCCAGCACCGTCGATCAAGGCCGCTCAATCAGCAAATCGTCGTCTTCTATGGCGTCTCCAAAACTGAACCAGTCGTGCAGGCTGTAATGCACGAAGTCTTCATCCTCCGCATCGAGCATAGTGAAATTCTGCAATACCGTGACATCCGCCCCCGAAGTACAGCCCCTCGTTGAGGTTTACGAAATGCTCCAGCAATTCGTTCAGCTGATCATGCAACTGACTTGTAAGCCTGGCGTGCTCTCGCTTGGTCTAAAAACGGAACATCACTTCATGCGCTTCGGGCGGGGCGCGAACTGGTCCCCAAGTTCTGCTTTTTTGAGGCATCCACTGGGTAAGCCGGCCACATGATTCGGAGGTGCAGATGTCAAGGCTCGGTAACCGACTTAGACGGTGAGACAGGCGTCGCGATCCCGGATCGAATGGCTTCGGCAGTAGGAGGGGGGGTGATCCAGTGGAGCATGAGACCAGCCAGGATGCTTGCGAGGGTGTTTACTGAGATTGTGACGAGAGCATTGCGCATTTTGGAGCGTCCGTTTCTGAAGTGGACCTCTATTTAATGCGCATAAATGGTGTGTCATTACCACCTACCAAAAAAATCGTCGCGCCCCAGAATGGGAATTCGCATTTGGCGACGATTCACGTTTATGCTCCTGCCACAGGTCGACTACAGCACAGTCAGTTGGCTAACCAGGACTCAACCACCTCGGCACCGTACTCTGCCTTCCAGGCCTTCAGAGTGCGCTGATTGCCCCCCTTCGTCTCAACGACTTCTCCGCTATGCGGGTTCTTGTAGGTTTTCACTACTCGTGGTTTCCGTGCAGGTTTTTGTGCAATAGATCCGGAATCTACGGGCTGCGGATCAATGATCTGGATCACGTGACGCAGGCTGTAGCCGTAATCGTTGAGCAGGTTGCGGAGCTTCGTTTCGAATTCCATTTCCTGCTTCAGGGCGGAATCATTCTTCAGTGCTTCCAGTTCGGCGAGCTGCGCGGCGAGCTGTTGTTCGAGAAGGCGAAATTCAGCGAGACGGGACATGAGATTCTCCAAGAAGTGGCCTGAGATTTTATCAGGCTAGACAGAAAGCGTGCTAAGTATCTTGTGGCCTAAACAGCCCTGCAATAGAGCAAAATCCAGTCCCCCCATTGGCGCTTGGGCAATCGCTTCGCGGCATTAGCAGGTGGTGATCAGCTCTGGTGTGAGGTTTTGCTTGAGTCCGGGAAGGCCGTTGCAAGGTCCATGCGTTCAGCTTCTTGAGTGATTTGAGCGAGTAACTCTGCCACTGCTCGGTTCTCTTTGAGGGCATAGCTCCCAACCAGTAATGTGATCGGATGAACTCCCAGCACTGGTGCGATGGTGTCCAGTTTCTCGATGGTCGGGACGTATCGTCCCCTTTCCAGCGTGCTGATGTAGGTACGACTGCTCACCGTCGCGAAGTCTTCTTGGGTCAGCTTTTGCTGGACTCGCATCCACTTCAGAACCCGACCGAATGCCTGTCTCAATTCCACTTTGCATCTTCCGCAAAAGGAAAGATGAGGCACCCGTGAACAGTATATGACTACAATGTATGCTGTTCATTTGAGAGGGGGTCATGATGTTTATCACCAACCGATGGGCAGAGGTGGATCGCTCCTTCGCCTGGCTGGCTGAGGATCAGCAGGCTTGGCATTTCGTGGAGCAACGGCTGTCATCGCCATGGATTCACATCACGGTGACGAGGGAGCGGGGAGAGGACACGTGTGTGGAGGTCTTCTTTCTGGAGGACATGCGTGGGCTGGAGCAGTTCACGCGTTTAACCCTGAATGGTGCCGTTGAGTTATCCCTTCAGATTGTTACTCCCGGGTGGATGAACGGTAGTAGCGGGTGGGCGATGGAGCATCTGGAGGTCATTCATGAAAGCGAGGATCGTTTGTACAGGTGTTACACCGTTCAAGGCGGTCGTCGGTATTACCAGCCTAACAGCTCCGAGTGCCGTGAGTATGGCTTCTTCAAGGAACTTTACAGACGAGGATAGCTGGTGAGTCAGCTCGTGGTATCTTCGAAGTATCGTCTTGGGTCAATTGCATCCTCGGTCATTAGCTGAGCGGCTTTGACGATTGTCTGAATTAATCGATTGTTCTCCATGCGTGCTTTTTGTAGCTGTGCTTCGAGAGCATAAATTCTCGCATCACTATTTTTACGCCCGACCTTTTTGAAGTCTTTAAGATGGGTCTGAGTGGCCGTATATAAAGATCGTATTTCCTCATCTCTCCAGAGCGTTTGACGACTAACACCCGCCTGCTGGGCAAGGCCACTTTGGGTGAGCGGTTCCTGAACCCGTCCGGCCTCATATTCGGCGAGAATGGACCGCACGTGGTCCTTCCATTTTTTTTCCTGCTTCATGATGAAGCCTTCTTAGGTTTTGAGTAAGCTTCTAAGGCCGTTTTGCAGCTCGTAACCATATCCATCACAAACAGAACGTGCTGATCGAAAGCGTGAGTATTATCGAGCTCAGCCTCAATACTAGACGTGATGTCAGTTTGGTTGTCAAAAATTGCCCTCAAAATTTTCTCGTACTCGCTGAGTAAGCTCTCGATAGCGGCCTTTGCTTCCAGATCATCAGGGTTCAGGTGAAAGGATTTACATCCAGAATCTGTACCGAAGCCTCTGATACACATGAGGCCCCTGTCGCACGGACTGATATAGAGCTCACGTGTACACCCGCCCCAAGGCGTTAGGTTGAGAATGCTGAGTTTCTCGATGATCATCTCTTCGATTTGTTCGTCAGCGATTGACTCCTCCCGCCATCGGATTACTAGCCTGCCCAAAAAGTCTGGGGGAGGGTCAACGGCCAAGTATAAAGATCTCACATATTCTGCTCGCTCTTTGGCAGTACGGTAGTCATATTGACGGCTTTGGCGTGGGGTTCGCCCCATCCATAGGTCCACAGCTGTTTCAGAGGGACCAGAACGAAGAATTGCCGTGGTAACCCAACGACGGATTTGATGAGGAGTGATGGAAAAGATTTCACCGTCTTGCCCTCGTAGGTCAAGGCGCTGAAAGATTGTTTTTTTTGAGGAGTTCGAAGAGAGATAGTTGTAGAGATCGGCTCTAAATAGGGGGCGGGGGATGATCCCTAGCTCAGATATCGAGTCAAACTGGTTTTCCCAGATTACAAGTAAGTTGTCACTCAGCTTGCTAGGATAACCTTTGGCAGTGTGCTTCGCATGATAAGGTGCTTCACTTCCATCACCAGGCATTGAAAATTGTTCTTCAAAATGGCGTCGCAGGTGAAATCTGTATTTATCTTCTAAAAGGCGCTTGAGCAGTCTGATATCTATGACCAGGGATGGTACTCCCGCCCCGAATCCTCTTTGAGATAACATAAGTTCTCTGATGCTTGCCCACTCATTCCGGATGTCGAAGAGTTGCGCATGTGAAGGATTGTTTCCAGGCTTGAAAAGCCCGTCGTGAACCATTCCCTTGAGAAAGGTGCGCAGGTGATCTACAAACCATTTGCTCTTTTTTACTGACGCCTCGGAGGATTTTGTGTGTTTTGCAATGTCAATGACGGATACGCTATAACAGTTCTTTTTGTACTCATTGAGAAAATTAGACCAATCCCAATTATGCATTCGTTCATCTATCCAAATTGCGATTCGAGCGGCCGTTATTCTAGGGAGTTCAACGCTGCTGCTGTAAAATCGCCCACCACTGTAGAGCTCTTTTGGAGATACGGGGAAGCACTTACATATCTCCTCAACAAAGTAGTGATGTTCTACGGGCAGATCCAACGATGAGAGTTGATCCACCGCGCCGGGATCTAACGGATGGTTAGCGCGATAGGCTGCGAGTGCTTTATCTATAAATGAGAAACCATTGGTTTCAATGTCAAGAGCACGCTCTCTAGCATCCTGAGTGACAGCCAGCAAGTACTCGTACGCTTCGGTGAGTGGTGCGCTCCATAGGTCTGCGACGGGTACGGCGTTGGGGATGCAGTTTTTTTCTACAGGCACTCGTACGAACGTCGTGTGAGTGTTGGGATCTTGGAAAAGGCAACTCTTTGGAAGATTCGCGATCTCACCAACTCTCAAACCGAGCGCCATTCCAAAGCAGGTCGCCTCAAGTCGAATTCTATCGAAGCCCGCAGTTGGCTCCAAATGTGGGTTCTGCTTGATCAACCACCTGGCTTGTGCAATCCCTTTGTGCAAGTCAGAAGAGTATAGATTTTCTTCTCTTTGCTGAAACTCTCGTGATGTGAGTTCAAGCGCACTATGAGTCGGGTTGGGTATCCCAGTTTGCCATTTGATAAACCTATCGACGAATCGCAGCAGTACTCCATCGACCATTACGCTAAGTTGGTTGAGGAAATCAACAAATGCCTTGAGGGCATTTGCTCTATGGTAAATGGTAGAGTCTGAACGTCCATGCCTGATCGAGTCTACGGTGCGGTCGAAGACTTTGCGCGTTATGTCGCTCCACTCAATGTTTTCGCTATCCATTACTGCGGATAGATGCCTAATCGAGGCCATTCTGCCGATAATCAGCTCTGCTGACGGATGTGCCAGAATTTCTTTAACTATAAAGCAGCGCGCAAGCTTGCCAATCACTAGCGGGAGAGGGGGTTGGTCTTGATTTCGCCTGTTGAGAGGATCGAGTGATGTGAAGGGAATATTACTCGATCGATACTGCCATACCTTGCCCTCGAAATCTCCTGCTACTAATCCGTTGGCCTTGAGGTCATTAAATTGTTGCTCTGCATGTTTGTATCGGTCGTCTAAGACCATCATTGATATGCTCATTCTTTCAACTCCTTCACAGCAATGATTACTGACTTAGCGCCGTGAATTGCTGCTTCGACCTGTTGGGCCATAGCGCCAGTGGAATTGCTCCCGAGCATCTGCTGGAATTTAGTGATGTCTGCTAAAGCCCCTTCATGATTAGCATGACGGCTAGGTCTGAATTTAGGGCATGCATAGCAAGTGACCGTCGGGTGGTAAGGACATGGCTCTTCAGAATTGCATGATCCTAAGCCACTTATTGGCCTTAGCGCGGATCTGTCAGGGATTTCTTCCATGAATTTGCCGCACCACATCTGCACGGCTGCATTGATCTCCGGGCTTGCCATGTGGGTCGTATTTATGAACTCTTGCAGCTCAAGGTTGTAATGGAAGTAGTGCTTTATAGAGTTCAGATTTGAATGATCTAAAGCTTCAGCGACCTCTTCAGGGGATGCACCGGAAAGAACCATTGAAGTAGCCTTGGTCCTGCGCAGTCGGTACGCGGTGATCCGCATGAAGGGCTCTGTTTTTTGTATGGGTCGATGAGGGTCTGGTAACTGGAGTATCCAAGTGAGAGATGTTAGCGCATAACTTATTCTATGGTTGTCGAGATGTAATGTGAATGGTGTCAGCTTGGGGTTGGTGAGGAAGCGTAAAAGGCGGTTTTCGGTTGTGTACGCCGAGGGAAACAACGGCGTAGGAAGTACTGGAGTGCTTATTCCATGCCTGGCACATATCGCGTTGATTTCCTTCGATGCGGCATTGCATTGGGTCTCAGCTAAAGTGCACTGAAGTTCTACTGCCTCTGCAGTATCGTTAGCGATGTAACGTTTTACCAGGTTGCTCGGATGCCTCCTGAGCCTTGAACGTCTAATTCCTTTAACACTCGGCACCTTTACAAAGGGGCCGCCCTCATCGATCCCGAAGTCAGTAACCTGCATTAGGGCCAACTGTATAGGGCGAAGAGCCCAGTCGCGACAGAGCAAAAAAAGCGTGCGTTGGGCATGAGTGATGAGCGGATTGTTGGCAAGCTTCATCTCAATGTTCGCGAGTTGTACGCGAGTGAAAGGGCCAAAGTCATCATCTCGCATCGTGACTAAATGCCTGTTATCATGCGCCTTTACTGTAAGCTGTGATAGTTCAAGGCTGTCATGTTCGTTGAAGCCTGGGACTTCTTCATCCAAGCACCATCGATAAAATACTCGAAGAGCAACTAGCTCCTCATACCAGCTTGATGCTTTTAATCGAGTGCATTCACGTACAGCAAATGTCGATAACCTATTGCCAATAGTATCCGCGTCATTTCCCGAAAATTTATGCTGGGCCAGAAGCCGCTGGACGACAATCAGAGGCCTAAGGTCGATGTGGGTTTGGAGTCTGTCGATGAACCACCCTCTGAGTAGCCACTCAACTAACAAGTTAGAATGTAGGGGCTTGCTCCACGCAATATTCATCGGAGCACACCCGACAATCTCTACCGTTATTCTCTCAACCCACGCATCATTGTTGTGAATTGTTATAGCCTGACCGAAGGTGGATTTGACTGTGGAAGGAAAGGCATCGGCCTCGATGCCGAAGCGACATTCAATCTCGGCTACGAGTTCGGCAGGCGAAATTTTAATCATCTTCATTGCCTCGAAAATTTGAGCTGTCTGAGCTTCTGATTATTTCGCCGAGCCGATCAGATATGGCCTGTCGAGAGTAGCGCTGAACACTTTCGCTGCTGGGGCTCCATCCGCCCAGATACGCCAGAGCATCTTTTACATTAATGCTGTTGGCGCCACTTTTTTCAAACTTTTTGCGAGCTATATTTGCCCCTGTCGCCCTCAAGCCGTGCGGATGAATTCGTGTTGAAAAGTTTGGCAAGCCGAGGCTGGCTGCAACGGTACGAAGAATGGTGTTTACGGTTCGCGCAGATAGCCGTCTCCCGTCACGGGAACTCACGAATAGGGCTGTACAAGGTCTTTTTGGTTTGATCAGTTTAGGGCGATGATCGGAAATGTATTCGTTCAGAACCGCGGCTACCGATGCGGTTATGGGGACTATCCGACCGCGCGTCTTGAGACTAGCCCCGTCCAGTCTCCGCTCCCTGTTGATATCGCTTGGGCGCTTGATGCGTATTGTAGGTGAGGGACCAAGGTCAACGTCGTCGAGTTCTATGAGAACCACTTCGCCACGCCTGGCAAGTGTTTCAAGCATTACTAAGAACAGACAGTAATTGCGTGCCTGTATCTGTTTACTTTGGAATGGGTTCCTAAAGTCATCAGGACTGAGCACCCCTTTGAATAAGGCTTGTCCGCCGGAGTCAAGTGGCGTTGCTGGTAGCGGCGGTTCTGATTGATATGCAATCTTGGTGATTTTTTTTTGAAGATTTCGCAGATTCTTGGCTTTGTTTTTTTCCGCTTGGCTTTGCTCAAGTAGACCTAGTCGATTGAGCTCAACGTAGTGCTCGAAGGAGAAATCTATGAATGATTTGACAGCTTCGAGTCGTCGGGTGCATGTCGATTGGCTCGCACCCGCACCGCGTTTGGTGGAGCAGAGGCGTTCGGCCAGCGATGTCAGTTCCGCTGAGCTGAACACCGCTAGGCGCTCAAGCTTCGCTTCCAGTGGAGAACCTCGGCTGAGAGCCCACTCGTACGCGATAGCGATGTCACGTAGGTAATTTTCGACGGTATTGAGACGCGATCTGTGGAGCAAATCCTCCGCCCAGAGGTTTGCTAGGATCACTGGAACCCCCTGCACCAGCAGGTATGGCCTGAGGCCGCTGGAGGCAGTACGAATCATTCGGATCTCGCAGAAAGGGACGTCTGGCATCGGTAGCTCCAGATCTGCAACGTTTCCGAACATATACCATAAGTGTCACAACCATCCTTCGGGGAATGTGGAGCCGAGCGCCGCTGATCGAAAATTGACCAAGGTGCTGCAAAAGGCCCTGGAAGTGGTGGATGTGCGAGTGCTGGATCACATCATCGTGGGGGATGGGGATCCGTTGTCGATGGCGGAATACGGATGGATGTAGCCCCCGCCCATTGGGTGGGGGCTATTGGGTCAGGGCTTGACGCTGACTTTCGAGAAGTCCTGCCGCCCGAACGGGCTCACCTGGTAGCCCTCGACGGTTTTGCGCGCCAAGGCAAACGCCGTCGGGTGCGCCAGGGGCAACCACAAGGCCTGCTGCTGGATCTGCGCCTGGGCCTGTTGGTACAGCTTGCTGCGCACCCCTTGTTCGCTGGTGGTCTTGCCGGCGCTGATCAGCTTGTCCAGGGCCGGGTCGCAGTAGCGGGCGAAGTTGGTGCCGGATTTTACGGCGGCGCAGGAGAACTGCGGGGTGAGGAAGTTATCCGGGTCGCCGTTGTCGCCGGCCCAGCCCATGAACAGCAGGTCGTGCTCACCGGCTTTGGCACGGCGAATCAGTTCGCCCCATTCGATCACGCGGATTTCGGCCTGGATGCCGACCTTGGCCAGGTCCGCTTGCAGCAGTTGCGCACCGAGGTTCGGGTTCGGGTTGAGCAGGCTGCCGGTGGGGCGTGTCCAGATTGTGGTCTTGAAGCCGTCCTTGAGCCCTGCACGTTCGAGCAAGGCCTTGGCCTTGGCGAGGTCCTGTGGATAACCGGGCAGCTCTTTGGCGTAGCTCCAGGTGTTGGGCGGGAAGGGGCCATCGGCGGCTTCGGCGGTACCTTCGAACACGGCCTTGAGGTAGCTGGCCTTGTCGAATGCCAGGTTGATTGCCTGGCGCACTTCCGGCTTGTCCAGGGGCGGATGCTGGCTATTGATTGCAACGAATGCGGTCATGAATGCGGCGGTTTTTTCCACCTTGAGCGCGGGGTCCTTCTCGGCTTCGCCGACATCCAGCGGTTTGGGGGACAAGGCGATCTGGCATTCATTGCGGTGCAATTTCTGCAGCCGCACGTTTGCGTCTGGCGTAATGGCGAAGATCAAGTTATCCACAGCCGGTTTGCCGGCAAAGTAGTCGGGGTTGGCCTTGTAGCGAACCACGGCATCTTTCTGGAAGCGCGTGAAGATGAACGGCCCGGTGCCGATCGGTTGGCTGTTGAGTTTTTCCGGGGTGCCCGCCTTGAGTAATTTGTCGGCGTATTCGGCCGGGTAGATCGAGGCAAAACCCATGCTCAAGGCCGCCAGGAAGGTGGAGTCGGCGTGGTCCAGGGTGAAGCGCACGGTCAGTGGGTCGAGGGCGTCGATCTTCTTGACCAGGGTCGGCAATTGCAGCGACTGGGCATGGGGGAAGCCGCTCTGGGCGATCTTGTGCCACGGGTTGGCCGGGTCAAGCATGCGCTCGAAGCTGAAGCGCACGTCTTCGGCAGTCAGCGTGCGACTCGGGGTGAAGTACTCGGTGCGATGGAATTTTACGTCCGGGTGCAGCTTGAACGTATAGGCCAGGCCATCCGGCGAAACCTCCCAGCTATCGGCGAGGCTCGGCACCAGCTTGCCACTGGCGGCGTCATAGTCCACCAGACGGTTCATCAGCACGTCGGCCGAGGCGTTGGTGGTCGTCAGCGAATTGTATTGCACCACGTCGAACCCTTCGGGGCTGGCCTCGGTGCAGACGCTCAAACTGGTGGCCGCCAGGGCCTGCGGCACGACAAATAGAGGGGCTAGCAATAGCGGTAGGGCAGCGAGGCGCATATTAGGTTTCCTTTGCAGATCGAAGGCCCATCTGCGAGTGCAGTCTGGAAAAGTCCTACCGTAGTGGTCTGATTCATAAATGACTAGCCCATTTTTGCCTGTGCTTTTGGCTCAAATGCTGTTTTGATGGCGCCTCAGCGCGTTTCGCTGTGCGCCTCACTGCGCGCGCGAGCGCTGTAAGTCATTCTGTGCGACGAGCGGTCGGCTGTTACAGCGGCCCCTCCTGGCAACGGTTCGGGCGTATGTCGCCGAGATTTACGCCGGTAAAAACACACGGGCTGTTGTTGCACTTGGGTCTTTCTGGTATAAAGCAGCGCTCTTTTCTAGGGGCCCGGTTCCTTCGCTTGTAGGTGTAGCCGGTAAGACCCTAAAGAAACGCGGCGCCTGGCGCCAAATGACTGAGAGATTAAGCGGCCAACCCATGCCGGGTTGGGCATGTGGTTTTAGAGGGCTGAGGCATGTCGAGAGTCTGTCAAGTTACCGGTAAGGGTCCGGTGACTGGGAATAACATTTCCCACGCAAATAACAAAACCCGTCGTCGTTTCCTGCCGAACCTGCAGCATCACCGCTTCTGGGTTGAAGAAGAGAAACGTTTTGTTCGCCTGCGTGTATCTGCCAAAGGCATGCGTATCATCGACAAGCGTGGCATCACTGTCGTGCTGGCCGAAATCCGCGCCGCTGGCAAGATCTAAGGAGCTCTATCATGCGTGAATTGATTCGAATGATCTCTAGCGCCGGTACTGGTCACTTCTACACTACCGACAAGAACAAGCGTACTACCCCGGACAAGCTCGAAAAGAAAATGTTCGACCCGCGCGTTCGCAAGCACGTGATCTACAAAGAAGGCAAAATCAAGTAATTGGTTTTCTTCCTTGTGAAAAAAAGCCCGTATCTCACGATGCGGGCTTTTTTTTGCCTGGCGTTTGTTGATCAGGCCTTCTGCTCGAACACCACATAGATCTTGCGGCACGGTTCCAGCACCTCCCAGGTACCACTGAAGCCGGCGGGGATCACGAAGCGGTCGCCGGCGCGCAAGGTCTTGGCGTTACCGTCGCCGTCGCGCAGTACCGAAACCCCCTGCACAATTTCGCAGTATTCATGCTCGGTATAGTTGACCTTCCACTGCCCGACTTCTCCTTCCCAAACCCCGGCGCTCATCTGGCCGCATGGGCTGTTGTAGTGGTTGTAGATCGTTTGTTCGGGGTCGCCCTTGAGGATTTTCTCGGCGGCAGGGCGGTAGCGGTCGGGCGCCGTGTTGGCCTGGCTGAAGTCGACGATGTCCTGGATGCTCATGTGCGTGTCCCGTCTGGCCTGCGGTTGGAGAGCCCAAAGTCTATGTTTATTAAAATGAACATCGCAAGGGCGTTTACCGCCGTTATGTCAAATATATTGAAACATCCCCAGCCGCTGGTTTAGGGTGGCAGCTGCCTTGAGCCGAACAGCAGGCTGGCCGGGCAAGAATTCTTTGAGGCTGCCGGGGGACATCACCTGGCCCTTGTATTCAATAAGAGGAGGACACTCGCATGACCACCCTGACCCGTGCCGACTGGGAACAACGCGCCAAGGACCTGAAGATCGAAGGCCGCGCCTATATCAATGGCGAATACACTGCCGCCGCTTCCGGTGACACCTTCGAATGCATCAGCCCGGTCGATGGCCGCCTGCTCGCCACCGTTGCCAGTTGCGATGCCGCCGACGCCCAGCGCGCCGTGGAAAATGCCCGTGCCACCTTCAATTCCGGCGCCTGGTCGCGCCTGGCACCGGCCAAGCGCAAGGCCGTCATGATCCGTTTCGCCGCGTTGCTCAAGGCCAATGCCGAAGAGCTGGCGCTGCTTGAAACCCTGGATATGGGCAAGCCGATCAGCGACTCCCTGAACATTGACGTGCCTGGCGCAGCCAATGCCCTGAGCTGGAGCGGTGAGGCGATCGACAAGATCTATGACGAAGTCGCCGCCACCCCTCACGATCAGTTGGGCCTGGTAACCCGTGAACCGGTTGGTGTCGTCGGCGCCATCGTGCCGTGGAACTTCCCGCTGATGATGGCCTGCTGGAAGCTGGGGCCGGCGCTGTCCACCGGTAACTCGGTCATCCTCAAGCCCTCCGAAAAATCCCCGCTGACTGCCATCCGCATTGCGGCCCTGGCCGTTGAGGCCGGCATTCCAAAAGGCGTGTTCAACGTGCTGCCGGGCTATGGCCATACCGTGGGTAACGCGCTGGCGCTGCACATGGATGTCGACACCCTGGTGTTCACCGGCTCGACCAAGATCGCCAAACAGCTGTTGATCCGCTCCGGCGAATCGAACATGAAACGCGTATGGCTGGAGGCGGGCGGCAAGAGCCCGAACATCGTGTTCGCCGATGCCCCGGATCTGCAAGCCGCGGCCGAATCCGCCGCGGGTGCCATTGCCTTTAACCAAGGTGAAGTCTGCACTGCCGGTTCACGCCTGCTGGTGGAGCGCTCCATCAAGGATAAATTCCTGCCGCTGGTGATCGCCGCGCTGAAGGGCTGGAAGCCAGGCAACCCGCTGGACCCGGCCACTAACGTCGGCGCGTTGGTGGACACTCAACAGATGAACACCGTGCTGTCCTACATCGAAGCCGGCCATGCCGACGGTGCAAAGCTGGTGGCAGGCGGTAAGCGTACCCTCGAAGAAACCGGTGGCACCTACGTCGAACCCACGATTTTCGATGGTGTGACCAACGCCATGAGGATCGCCCAGGAAGAAATCTTTGGCCCGGTCCTGTCGGTCATTACCTTCGACAGCGCTGAAGAAGCCATCGCCATCGCCAACGATACCCAATATGGGCTGGCGGCGGCGGTATGGACGGCCGATATCTCCAAGGCGCACCTGACCGCCAAGGCCCTGCGTGCCGGCAGCGTGTGGGTCAACCAGTACGATGGCGGTGACATGACCGCGCCATTCGGGGGGTTCAAGCAGTCGGGTAACGGTCGCGACAAGTCGTTGCATGCGTTCGACAAGTACACCGAGCTGAAGGCGACCTGGATCAAGCTCTAGCCCACACCGCAGGTCAAATGTGGGAGGGGGCTTGCCCCCGATAGCAGTGTGTCAGGCACTAACAGTGCTCACTGATCCACCGCAATCGGGGGCGAGCCCCCTCCCACACTGTTTTGTGTGTTCTCAAGAATTATCCACAGGAGCGTGGAAATGCGTTGGGCGACTTATTTCGCCGTCCTGGCCTCGGTACTCAGTGTCGGCCTGGCGCTGGGCGTGAGCATGCCACTGGTATCCCTGCGCCTTGAGGGCTGGGGCTACGGCAGTTTCGCCATTGGCGTGATGGCCGCGATGCCGGCCTTTGGTGTGCTGCTGGGTGCCAAGGTCTCCAGCCGCCTGGCCTCTTGGCTGGGCACTGCCAACCTGATGCGTGTGTGCCTATGGGCCGGTGCAGTGTCCATCGGTTTGCTGGCGATCCTGCCCAGCTACCCGGTGTGGCTGGTGCTGCGGTTGATGATCGGGGTGATCCTGACCATCGTGTTTATCCTGGGTGAAAGCTGGATCAACCAATTGGTAGTGGAGCAGTGGCGCGGCCGGCTGGTGGCGCTGTACGGCTGCAGCTATGCCTTGAGCCAGCTGTCAGGGCCACTGCTGCTGGGTGTGATCGGCACTGATCATGACTACGGTCTCTGGGTGGGTGCGGGGCTGCTGATGGTCGCGCCGCTGTTGCTGCTGGGGCGTTCCGGCGCGCCGACTGCCGATTCCTTCAGTGTGACCCTTGGCGACCTGTGGCGCTTCTGCCTGACACTGCCGGCGATTGCCTGGGCGGTGGCGTTATTCGCCGCGTTCGAAGCGATGATTCTGACACTGTTGCCGGTGTATTGCCTGCAGCAGGGCTTCACCGCCGAGATAGCCTTGGCGATGGTCAGCACCGTGGTGGTGGGTGATGCGCTGCTGCAATTGCCCATCGGTGCCTTGGCCGATTACTTGCCGCGGCGCACGCTGTTCTTGAGTTGTGCGCTGCTGTTGCTGGCGTCGAGCCTGGCGATTCCGTTGTTGATGCAGACGGTGTTGATCTGGCCGGTGTGGGTGCTGTTCGGCGCCAGTGCCGGAGGGTTGTTCACCTTGTCGCTGATTCTGATTGGCGAGCGCTACCGTGACGATGCGCTGGTGCGCGCCAATGCCCATATCGCGCAGCTGTGGGGGATCGGCTGCTTGATCGGGCCGTTGGTGGCGGGTGCAGGCAGCCAGTGGATCAGCGGGCATGCCCTGCCTTGGCTGATGGCGGCCGGGGCGCTGGGGCTGGTGGTGCTGTTGTTGCGCCAGGGCGCATTTGGTGCTGCGCAGCCCGCTTGATCTGGAAGCAATCAACTGTGGGAGGGGGGCTTGCCTCCTCCCACATTGGATCTTCGCTGTTCTTAGAGCATGCGTTCCAGGCCGACCGAGTTGGCGAACCACGCATTGAACCGGCGCCACCAACTGCCCGGCTCGCGGGTCAAGGTGTGTAACTGACCGTTATCCTCGGTCACCCACACCACTTGGCCATTCTGCAATTTCGCCTCATAACTCAAGGCGGGTGCCATGCCTTGCAGTGCCAGGTTGCGTACGTGTTCCGCCAATTCGGGGCTGTCGACCAATACGCCCACTTCGGTGTTCCACAACACTGAGCGCGGGTCGAAGTTGAATGAGCCGATAAACGACTTCGTCCGATCAAAGATCATCGCTTTGCTGTGCAGGCTGGAGTCCGAGCCCTTGAACGTGCCGCGGCGAAACAGGTGTGGGCCGCTGCCTGCGCCAGGGGCACCCGGTTGGCGGCGCAATTCGTAGAGTTTTACCCCATGTTCCAGCAGCGCCTTGCGATACGGCTCGTAGCCGCCATGCACAGCGGGTACGTCGGTGGCTTCAAGGGAGTTGGTCAGCAGGCTGACCGACACGCCGGCGTCGGCGCGACCGGTGAGGTACACCAGCCCAGGCTGCCCAGGCACGAAGTACGCCGAGATCATGATCAGCTCGTGGTTGACGCCTTCCAGTTCCGGCGACAGTTGGGTAGTCAGCAGGAGTCGAGGATCCGGATCATTCTTGGCCAGCACCTTGCTCGGCGCGTCCCACAACGCCTGGTTCCAGGCCCAGATCAACTCGCGGCGCCAGATGTCCATGCGCGGTTTGGTCTTGTAGGCGCGTAGGCGGTTGTACAGGGCGTGGTTTTGCTGGCGGGATTGGGCCAGGGATTCCTCCAGGAGAAGCCGTGCAGTCGCCAGGTCACCTTTGGATGGCAGGTTGGAGATGAACTCATTAATGGGTTTGCTCAGGGCGCTGTTCCAGTACTGGTCGAAGCTGTGGCCCAGCTGCTCGGCCACCGGGCCCACACTGAGCATGTCGATATCGGTGAAGTTGAGGTTGGGTTCGGCGTCGAAATACTCGTCCCCGAGGTTACGTCCACCGACGATGGCCACGCTGTTGTCCGCCACCCACAGTTTGTTGTGCATGCGCCGGTGTTGCAGCGACAGGTTGAACAGCCGCCCCATGGTCCGTGTTACGCCGGTGCTGCGCCCCAGATGCAGAGGATTGAACAGGCGAATCTCGATCTGGGGATGAGCGGCGAGGGTGGCGATGATCTGGTCGAGGCCATCGCTGGTGGTGTCGTCCAGCAGGATGCGCACCCGCACACCACGATCAGCGGCCTTGAGCAGTTCATCCACCAGCATGCGCGTGCTGATGCCGTCGTGGACGATGTAGTACTGCAGGTCGAGGCTGGTCTGGGCGTTACGGATCAGCTCGGCGCGGGCCATGAACGCTTCACTGCTGTTGGGCAGCAGGCGAAAGCCAGAGCGGCCTTGGTAGGGCGCGGCCTGGGCCTGGATCGAGCGGCCGAACGACGAATCCTTCGCTGGCAGGGCGTCGCTGGGGATGCGTGGCGCATTGACCGTGGCGCAACCGCCCAGGGCCAGGGCTCCCAGCAGGAAAAACGGTAAAAGCCGTCGAATCATCAAGGGAGTCGCTTCCAGATCAGGGCGGTTGTCGGCATATGACGGCAATTTCCCAAGAAAGGTCAGTCGGCCGCCTCGGCCAGCAACTTGCTCGCGGCGGTGCCGACCTTGCGCACGGCTTCTTCAATCTGTGGCGTTGGCTTGGCAGCGTAGTTCATGCGTAGGCAATTTCTGTACTTGCCGGAAGCCGAAAAGATGCTGCCCACCGCCACCTGTACGCCTTGTTCCATCAGCACGCGGTTGAGCTTGAGGGTGTCGAAGCCCTCCGGCAGTTCTATCCACAGCATGAAACTGCCTTGCGGCCGGCTGGCGCGGGTGCCCGCCGGGAAGTATCGGCTGAGCCAGTCGAGCATCAAGTCGCGATTACGCTGGTATTGCGTGCGCATCCGCCGCAAATGCGGTTCGAAATGGCCGCCCTTGAGGAATTCGGCGATAGCGATCTGCGGCTGGGTGGCGGTGGAGCCGGTGCTGATGTATTTCATGTGCAGCACCCGCTCCAGATAGCGACCCGGCGCGACCCAGCCGATGCGCAGGCCTGGCGCCAGGGTTTTTGAGAACGAACTGCACAGCAGCACGCGGCCATCCTCGTCGAAGGACTTGATGGTGCGCGGACGCGGGTAGCTGTAGGCCAGTTCGCCGTACACATCGTCTTCGATGACTGCCACGTCAAAGCGCTGGGCCAGGGTCAGCAACGCTCGCTTGCGGGCCTCCGGCATGATGTAGCCCAGGGGGTTGTTGCAGTTGGGGGTCAGTTGGATGACCTTGATCGGCCACTGTTCCAGCGCCAGTTCCAGGGCTTCCAGGCTGATGCCGGTGAGCGGGTCCGTGGGGATTTCCAGCGCCTTCATGCCCAGGCCCTTGAGGGTCTGCATGGCACCGTGGAAGCTGGGTGAGTCCACCGCCACGATATCCCCGGGCTCGCAGATCGCACGGATGCTGGCGGACAACGCTTCATGGCAGCCGGTGGTGATCACGATGTCTTCGGCACTCAGTTGGCAGCCGGAATCCAATGACAGTCGGGCGATTTGCTCGCGTAATTCCATACAGCCGAGGATGTTGTCGTAATACAACCCCGGCAGATCCTGGCGCCGACTGACGCGAGCCAGGCTGCGCAGCAGGGGCTTGAGGGTGGGTGACAATACATCCGGCATGCCGCGACCCATCTGTATGACATCTTTACGCGGGACCGCGCGAATCAATTCCAGCACCTGATCCCACTGGGAGATTTCCACCGGGCGCTGGGCCGGGCGGCCGACCTCGGGCAGCGCCGGCAACTCCCGACCCACCGGTACAAAGTAGCCTGACTTAGGCTTGGGCATTGCCAGGCCATTGTCTTCCAGTAACCGATAGGCCTGCTGCACGGTGCTCAGGCTGACCCCGTGCTCGACGCTTAAGGCGCGTACGGACGGCAGTCGATCGCCGGGGCGATAGAAACCCTGTTCAATGCGCGTGCCCAGTAATTCGGCGAGGTTAACGTAAAGCGTCATGGCGGTCGCTCCGGGAGACCAGTACAGATAGGGGAAAAATACAGGATTCAGCCGCGCATGGGCAGTTTCTGTATGGATTTAATAAAGATGGGTTGGATCTGTAATGGTTTTGCCTGCTCGCCCATTCTAGTCACTCATGGCAACAAGCAAATGAGGGGCAGCAAAATGAACGGCATGAGTGATGTGCGGCTGATGTTACACAGTCAGGAATTGCAGGCTGGACAAGAGCGGGCGACGTCGCCGCGCGAGATCAGCCGCTGGAGTCTGTTCTGGCACCGCCGCCATACGCGCAAGGCCTTGCTGCACTTGACCCGCGAGCAGTTGCGTGACGTTGGGTTGACCCCAGAGCAAGCACGCCAGGAAGGCCTGAAGCCTTTCTGGCGTGATTGATCAGACCCATTCTTTAAGGCGGTGCCAGAGCATCCCCAGCGCCAACAGCGGCGAACGCAGGTGCTTGCCGCCGGGGAAGGTGATGTGCGGCACCTGGGCGAACAGATCGAAGCGGCCCTGCTGTTGGCCGCTGATGGCTTCGGCCAGCAGTTTGCCGGCCAGGTGTGTGGCGTTGAGGCCATGGCCAGCGTAGGCCTGGGCGTAATACACATTGGGTTGATCCGCCAACCGGCCTATCTGCGGCAGGCGGTTGGCGCCGATGCCGATCATGCCGCCCCATTGGTAGTCGATCTTCACGTCAGCCAGCTGTGGGAACACCTGCAACATCTTTGGCCGCATGTAGGCGCCGATGTCCTTGGGATCGCGTCCGGAATAATGGCAGGCCCCGCCGAACAGCAGGCGACGATCGGCGGACAGGCGGAAATAATCCACGGTCACCCGTTGGTCACACACCGCCATGTTCTGCGGCAACAAGTTGGCGGCTTGTACCGGGCTCAAGGGTTCGGTGGCGATGATGTAGCTGCCGGCGGGCAGCACCTTGCCGCTCAGTTGCGGGTTGAGGCCGTTCAGGTAGGCGTTGCAGGCCAGCACCAGGGTCTTGCTGCGTACGTTGCCCTGAGTGGTGTGCACGTTGACCTCGGGGCCATAGTCGATGCGCGTCACTTCGGACTGCTCGAACAGGCGCACGCCCAATTGCCCGGCGGCTGCCGCTTCACCCAGTGCCAGGTTCAGCGGGTGCAGATGGCCGGAGCCCATGTCGATCATGCCGCCCACGTAGCGGTCGGAGCCGATCACGCTGCCCATCTCACTGGCTTGCAACAGGCGCACTTCGTGGCGATAACCCAGGCTGCGCAGTTCTTCGGCGTCTTCGGCCAGGCCATGCAGGTCGCGGGGTTTGTTGGCCAGGTCGCAATAGCCCCAGGTCAGGTCGCAAGGGATCTGGTAGCGTTCGACGCGTTCACGCACGATCTCCACGGCCTCCAGGCCCATGAGTTTCATCTGGCGCACGCCGTCGTTACCAATCACGTTGGCGAACTGCTCCAGCCCGTGGCCGACACCGCGAATCAACTGGCCGCCATTACGCCCGCTGGCGCCCCAGGCGATCTTGCGCGCCTCCAGCAGCACCACGCTGAAGCCGCGCTCAGCCAACTCCAGGGCCGTATTGAGCCCGGAGAAACCGCCGCCGATCACGCACACATCAGCGCTCACCTCGCCGGTCAACATCGGGTATTCCGGTTGCGGCACGCTGCTGGCGGCGTAGTAGGAAGCGGTGTGCCGGGCGCTGGCAGTCATGGGGAACATCCCTGTTTGGAAAATTTGACGCAGGATACAGCGGTCGGACGAAGCTGTCTGCGCAGGGCGTTTTGCTTCAGAATCTACGTCTATTCGCCGTTCGGTACGTGTTTCGATGAGTTGCAACAGCCAGAAAATCAGTGCGCTGCGCCGACAGATTCCTTCGTTCGAGTGCGTTCCCGGTTGCCACGATTGCTGTGGGCCGGTGACTACATCGCCCGAGGAAATGTCCCGCCTGCCGCGCAAAACCGCGGCCGAGCAGGAAGCCGCCATGGACGAGCTGAACTGTGTGCACCTGGGGCCCAATGGCTGCACGGTGTATGACGAGCGGCCGTTGATCTGCAGGCTTTTCGGCACCACCAAGACCTTGCCTTGCCCCAATGGGCGGCGGCCGGTGGAGCTGATTCACCCACGGGTGGAGAAGCAGATCCATGAATACATGGCGAGTACCCGGCAGGTGCTGGTCTAACGATGTACGCGGTCAAAATGTGGGAGGGGCTTGCTCCCACCTTTGACCCCGTTGTGTCAGTCAGTCCGGAATCGGCAGGTTCAGGCTCTCTTTCACCTCTTCCATCACGATATAGCTCTTCGACTCCCGCACGTGGGGCAGCTTGAGCAGGATATCGCCGAGCAATTTGCGGTACGACGCCATCTCGGAAATCCGCGCTTTCACCAGGTAGTCAAAGTCCCCCGACACCAGGTGGCATTCCAGCACATGGGGCAGTTTCAGCACGGCGCGGCGGAACTCTTCAAAGGTGTCGCCGGATTTGTAATCGAGGCTGATCTCGACAAATACCAGCAAACTTCCCTTCAAATGCTGGGGGTTGAGCCGTGCGTTGTAGCCCATGATGATCCCTTCGCGCTCCAGCCGCCGTACCCGCTCGGTGCACGGCGTGGTGGAGAGCCCGACCTTTTCCCCCAGCTCGGTGAACGAAATTCGCCCGTCGGTTTGCAGGATGCGCAGGATGTTGCGATCGATCTTGTCCAGCTCCCGCTTGGTCTGAGTGTTGGTACGCATAGGGGATACGCCTCTGTGAAAAGGGTTTTTGCCGAGAATTGTCGCCAAATATAGGCAGTTATATAGTGAAATGCACTGGCGATTGCTTTTTATACTGCGCACATCATTGCTCGAACAACACACGTCGGCGGTCAAGCCGCGATGAGGATATAAAAATGCGCGTTCTGGTCTTGGGTAGCGGCGTCATTGGTGTGACCAGTGCCTACTATTTGGCGCGGGCTGGCTTTGAAGTCGTCGTGGTCGACCGTCAGCCTGCCGCTGCCATGGAAACCAGTTTCGCCAACGCCGGCCAGGTGTCCCCAGGCTACGCCTCGCCATGGGCCGCGCCGGGTGTGCCCCTCAAGGCTATCAAGTGGCTGCTGCAACGCCACGCCCCGCTGGCGATCAAGGCCACGGCCGATATTGATCAATACTTGTGGATGGCGCAGATGCTGCGTAACTGCACCGCCAGCCGCTACGCGGTGAACAAGGAGCGCATGGTGCGCCTGTCCGAGTACAGCCGCGATTGCCTCGACGAACTGCGCGCCGAGACCGGCATCGCCTACGAAGGCCGCAGCCTCGGCACCACCCAGCTGTTCCGCACCCAGGCCCAGCTCGATGGCGCCGCCAAGGACATCGCCGTATTGAAAGAATCCGGGGTGCCGTTCGAGCTGCTCGACCGCGCCGGTATCGCCCGTGTTGAGCCAGCCTTGGCCAGTGTCACCGATATCCTCGCCGGTGCCCTGCGCCTGCCCAACGACCAGACCGGCGACTGCCAGATGTTCACCACCCGCCTGGCCGACATGTGCAGGCAACTGGGCGTGGAGTTCCGCTTCGAACAGGACATCCAGCGCCTCGACTACGCTGGCGACCGCATCAACGGTGTGTGGATCGACGGCAAGCTGGAAACCGCCGACCGCTACGTGCTGGCTCTTGGCAGTTACTCGCCGAAGTTGCTCAAGCCGTTGGGGATCAAGGCCC
The DNA here is from genome assembly GCF_057808775.1 of Pseudomonas sp. FG86. Classification (NCBI taxonomy): domain Bacteria; kingdom Pseudomonadati; phylum Pseudomonadota; class Gammaproteobacteria; order Pseudomonadales; family Pseudomonadaceae; genus Pseudomonas; species Pseudomonas sp. FG86. Next base: position 229,257 of record NZ_JBMDIS010000001.1, read on the forward strand.
CGGTGTACCCGCTCAAGGGCTACTCGTTGACCGTGCCGATCACCAACCCGGCGATGGCCCCCACCTCGACTATTCTCGACGAAACCTACAAGGTCGCGATCACCCGTTTCGACAACCGCATCCGCGTGGGTGGCATGGCTGAAATTGCCGGTTTTGACCTGTCGCTTAACCCGCGTCGGCGTGAAACCCTGGAGATGATCGTCAACGACCTTTATCCTCAGGGCGGCGATTTGACTGAAGCCACTTTCTGGACCGGCCTGCGCCCGACCACACCCGACGGCACACCGATTGTCGGCGCCACCCCGTTCAAGAATCTGTTCCTCAATACCGGCCACGGCACCCTCGGTTGGACCATGGCCTGTGGCTCTGGCCGCTTGCTGGCTGACCTGATGGCGAAGAAAACCCCGCAGATCAGCGCCGAAGGCCTCGATATTTCCCGTTACGGCAACCACCAGGAGTCCGCAAAACATGTCAATCCAGCGCCAGCTCACCAATGAGCGCATGAGCCAGATCGTTGTCCACAGCGGTACCGTGTATCTGGCAGGCCAAGTCGGCGACGACATGAGCGCCGGGATTGAACAGCAGACCCGTGAAACCCTGGCCAATATCGAGCGCCTGCTGGACCTGGCGGGTACCGACAAGACCAAGTTGCTGTCGGTGACGATCTACCTGAAAGACATCGATGCCGACTTCGCCGGTATGAACGCGGTATGGGACAAGTGGTTGCCCAAAGGTGCTGCCCCGGCCCGTGCCACGGTTGAAGCGAAACTGTGCGAACCGGAAATCCTGGTAGAGCTGTCCGTCGTGGCCGCTTTGCCATAAACAACGATCCCTCTCCCGGTGCCGACGCGGTTAGTCGGCGCCGGTTTTTTCTCCACTCTGCCGCCTAGAAGCCTGCCGCCATGCGTCCAGCCCGTGCCCTGATCGACCTCCAAGCCCTGCGCCACAACTATCAATTGGCCCGTGAAGTCACGGGGGCCAAGGCCCTCGCCGTGATCAAGGCCGATGCCTACGGCCATGGTGCCGTGCGTGTGGCCCAGGCGTTGGAAGCCGAGGCCGACGGGTTTGCCGTGGCCTGCATCGAAGAAGCACTGGAACTGCGAGCTGCCGGCATTCGCGCACCGGTGTTATTGCTGGAAGGTTTTTTCGAAGCCGATGAGCTGCCGCTGATCATTGAGCATGATTTCTGGTGCGTGGTGCATTCGCTGTGGCAACTGGAAGCTATCGAACAGGCCACCCTGAGCAAGCCGCTGACCATCTGGCTCAAGCTGGACTCGGGTATGCATCGCGTGGGCCTGCATCCCAAGGATTACCCTGCGGCGTACCAGCGGCTGCTGGCCAGTGGCAAAGTCGCCAAGATTGTATTGATGAGCCATTTCGCTCGCGCCGATGAGCTCGATTGTGTGCGCAGCAATGAACAGGTAGCCGTGTTTGAGGCCGCGCGCCAGGGCTTGTCAGCCGAGGTCAGCCTGCGTAACTCGCCTTCGGTGATGGGCTGGCCAAATGTATCCAGCGATTGGGTTCGGCCAGGCATCATGCTGTACGGTGCGACGCCGTTTGGCGAAGACCAGGCCGTCGCCGCGCGTTTGCAGCCGGTGATGACCCTGGAGTCGAAAGTCATCTGCGTGCGTGAACTACCGGCCGGCGAGCCGGTGGGCTACGGCGCCAAGTTCATCACGCCAAAACCGATGCGCATTGGCGTGGTCGCTATGGGGTACGCGGACGGCTACCCACGCCATGCGCCAACGGGCACGCCGGTGCTGGTGGCGGGGCAGCGCAGCCAGTTGCTGGGGCGTGTGTCCATGGACATGCTATGCGTCGACCTCACCGATGTGCCCCAGGCCGGACTCGGTTCCACTGTGGAACTGTGGGGCAAGAATATTCTTGCCAGTGATGTTGCGGTCGCCGCCGAGACCATTCCTTACCAGATCTTCTGCAACCTTCGCCGTGTGCCAAGGCTCTATTCCGGGACTTGATCGGCCTCGACGAACGGAGCGGGCCAGGATTTAGGCCCAAGTGTTGTAAATACTGAACGCTGTCGCCATGATAACGCTCAATTACAACAAAGCCTGAATCCTAGGAGGCTCCCGCATTGGACGTCGGCGAACGACTGCAATCCATCCGTAAACTGAAGGGTCTTTCCCAGCGCGAGCTCGCCAAGCGCGCGGGTGTCACCAACAGCACCATTTCGATGATCGAAAAAAACAGTGTCAGCCCTTCCATCAGTTCCTTGCGCAAGGTGCTGGGCGGCATCCCTATGTCGATGGTCGAGTTTTTTTCTGAAGAGATCCTCCAGGAAATACCGACACAGATCGTCTATAAAGCCAATGAGCTGATCGACATCTCCGACGGTGCCGTCACCATGAAACTGGTGGGCCGGGCGCACCCGAGCCGGGCCATCGCATTTCTCAATGAAATCTACCCGCCAGGCGCCGACACCGGCGAAGAAATGCTCACCCACGAAGGCGAAGAAACCGGGATTCTGGTGGAAGGTCGACTGGAGTTGGTTGTCGGTCTTGAAACTTTTGTGCTCGAAGCCGGCGATAGCTACTACTTTGAAAGCACCAAGCCCCATCGTTTTCGCAATCCGTTCGACGTGCCGGCGCGACTAATCAGCGCAGCCACACCCGCGAACTTTTAACAACAGAGGCGCCCTGCCAGCGTTGCAGAGGTTCCCGCAGCCGTATTCCGCCAGGCTGAATCTCCCTTTATTTAATGGGGTTGTTTCAGCCAGGCGGGCTAACCGTTATACTTTCGCCGCCTGCGAAACCGTGGCCGCAGGCGTGAATAGCCACCATTGAGGGTGAACGCGTGAACCTAATTATGAAAATGCTGGCTGCACCAGCAACCGTACTGGCCCTATGGGCTGTCAGCGCTCAAGCTGCGACCAATGATGACATTGCCAAGCGCCTGGAGCCTGTAGGCCAGGTTTGCGTCCAGGGGCAGGAATGCAAGGGGATGGAGGTGGCTGTGGCTGCTGGTGGCGGGGGCGCAGCTAAAACGCCTGATGATGTGATCGCCAAGCACTGCAACGCATGCCACGGCACCGGCCTGCTGAATGCTCCGAAGATCGGTGATACCGCTGCCTGGAAAGAGCGGGTAGGTCATCTGGATACTGTATTGGCGGAACTCAAGATCGAGGACCCGCAGAAAGGCACCAAGGGGTTGGCCCAGGTCGCCAAGCATGGCTTGAACGCCATGCCTCCGATGGGGACGTGTGCTGATTGCAGCCTCGAAGACCTTGAAGGTGCGATCAAGAAGATGTCCGGTCTGTAATCAGCCGATCTTCGTCAAAAATGCCGCTTACGAGCGGCTTTTTTGTGCCCGTAATGTGTGTTTCGAGGCTGTTCTTTGCAGCAAAGACCCTGCAAGCTCGGTCAAACCCCTAATAACGGAATGTTCAGGAGGGTCGGATGGTGCAGTTGTGTTCAATCGAGCAAGCAGTTGACGACGTACTGGCACGCTTGCCGGCGCATATCCACATGGGCATGCCCTTGGGACTGGGCAAGCCGAACCTGTTCGCCAATGCGCTGTACCGGCGTATCGCCAAGCTGCCGGAGCGGGCGCTGACGATCTACACCGCGCTGAGCCTGGGCCGTCCGGCCTTGGGCGATGGCTTGCAGAAGCGCTTTCTCGAACCCTTTATCGAGCGGGTGTTTGGCGATTACCCCGAGCTGGATTTTCTCGCCGACCTGCACAAGGACAGTCTGCCGGCGAATATCCACGTGCAGCAGTTTTTCATGCAGCCTGGCAGCTTGCTCCACAGCACCTCGGCGCAGCAGGATTACGTGAGTAGCAACTACAGCCATGCCGCACGCGACATCAATGCCGCCGGCCTCAACCTGGTGGCGCAGTTGGTGGCCAGCAGCGCCGAACACCCCGATCGCCTGAGCCTGAGCTGCAACCCCGACATCACCCTCGACCTGTTGCCGATGATCGCCAAGCGTCGCGCCGCAGGGGAAACCATTCTGGTGGTTGGCCAGGTCCACAGCGATTTGCCCTACATGCCTGGCGATGCCGAGCTGGGCATGGACGAGTTCGACTACCTGCTCGATGAAAAGGACAGCACCACCTTATTCTCCACGCCGAACATGCCCGTGGGGTTCCAGGATCACTTTATCGGCCTGCACGCCAGCACCCTGGTGCGTGATGGGGGAACCTTGCAGATCGGCATCGGCTCGATGGGCGATGCGCTGACGGCCGCGCTATTGGCGCGCCAGGCCGACAACGAAGCCTATCGCTTGCTGCTGACGGACCTGGATGTGTACCAGTGGGCGCCACTGATCAGTCGTGAGGGGGGTGTCGATCCCTTCGCCCGCGGTCTTTACGGCTGTAGCGAAATGTTCGTCAACGGTCTGCTGGTGCTGGCGGATGCGGGAATTGTGCGACGCAAGGTCTACCCCGATGTGGCAACCCAGGCACAAGCCAATGCCGGGCTCCTTGACGACGCGGCACAACCCGACGGTGTCTCGATCCACGGCGGCTTCTTCCTCGGGCCGCGCAGTTTTTACCAGCGCTTGCAGGAGATGACCTACGCCAAGCGCCAGGCATTCAACATGACCCGCATCAGCTACATCAACGAGCTGTACGGGCAGGAAGAGCTCAAGCGTTTACAGCGCCTGGATGCGCGGTTTATCAACAGCGCGATTGCGGTGACATTGCTCGGTGCCGGGGTTGCCGACCAACTGGAAGGTGGTCACGTGCTCAGCGGCGTGGGCGGGCAGTACAACTTTGTTGCCCAGGGCCATGCGCTGGAAGGCGCGCGATCGATCCTGATCCTGCGCAGTTGGCGCGAGGCGGGGGGCGAGGTCAGTTCCAATATTGTCTGGGAGTACGGCCATTGCACCATCCCACGGCACCTGCGGGATATCGTCATCACTGAATACGGCATTGCCGACCTGCGTGGGCAGACCGATGCCAAGGTGATCGAGGCGTTGCTCAACGTTACCGACTCACGCTTCCAGGCCGACTTGATCGAGCAGGCGCAAAAGGCCGGCAAGTTGCCCAAGGATTTCCAACTGGACCCACGCTTCAGCGACAACACGCCGGAGCGGCTCCAAGGTATCCAGGCGCGGCATCGCCGACTGTTTCCGGAATATCCGCTGGGTACTGATTTCACCGATGAGGAGCGGGATCTGTTGCGCGCGTTGAACTGGCTCAAGAGCAAATTCAAACTGACGGAGATTCTGGAGTTGGGCAAGGCGGCGCTGGATGCACCGGAGCCGGAGGCGTTTCCTGAACATCTGGTGCGGATGCGGTTGGATAAGCCGGAGGGTTTGAAGGAGGACCTCTACCAGCGTTTGTTGCTTGCCGGCCTCCAGGCTACCGCGCACTAAAAACCAACACAAAACCAAATGTGGGAGGGGGCTTGCCCCCGATAGCGGTGTATCAGTCACCAAATGTGTTGGCTGACCCACTGCTATCGGGGGCAAGCCCCCTCCCACATTTTGATCTGTGCTCACCTGGCATTTGCTGTGTAGCAAATTACTCGATGAAGGTAACGACGCCACCTTCCAGCGACTGCACACGCGCCAGCGACTCAACCCGATAACCCTGCGCATCCAGCTCCGCCCGACCGCCTTGGAACGATTTCTCGATCACAATCCCCAAGCCCGCAACGGTCGCGCCGGCCTGCTTGATGATCGAGATCAGGGCCTGGGAGGCCTTACCGTTGGCCAGGAAGTCATCGATGATCAGCACGCGGTCACTGCTGGTCAGGTGGCGTGGCGAGATTGCCACGGTGCTTTCTACTTTTTTGGTGAAGGAATACACCGTTGCCGACAGCAGGTTTTCGGTGAGGGTCAGGGATTGCTGCTTACGGGCGAAAATCACCGGCACGCCGAGGTTCAGGCCGGTCATGATCGCTGGGGCAATCCCTGATGCTTCGATGGTGACGATCTTGGTGATGCCCGAGTCCTTGAACAACGCGGCGAACTCATCGCCGATCAGCTTCATCAGCGCGGGGTCGATCTGGTGGTTCAGAAAGGCGTCGACCTTGAGTACCTGATCGGAAAGCACGATGCCTTCTTCGCGAATTTTCTTGTGCAGTGCTTCCACGGAAAGCTTCCTCTAATGGCGCGTTGTGCGCCGAAAGTAGATTGAAAAGTAGTCGATTCTAGCGCTTTAACATCGCGCGTATATCCGCCAGGGCGGTGTTGCCGCGAACGGCCTTCACCTCGGTCGGGGTGTCGTCATTGCCTTCCCAGGCCAGGTCGTCCGGCGGCAGTTCATCCAGGAACCGGCTGGGGGCACAATCGATGATTTCGCCGTATTGCTTGCGCTTGGCGGCAAAGGTGAAGGCCAGGGTCTGACGCGCGCGCGTAATGCCCACGTAGGCCAGGCGTCGTTCTTCCTCGATGGTGTCGGCTTCGATGCTGGAGCGATGGGGGAGGATTTCCTCTTCCATGCCCATGATGAACACGTAGGGGAATTCCAGGCCCTTGGATGCATGCAAGGTCATCATCTGTACCCCTTCGGCGCCGTCTTCCTCTTCCTGCTGGCGTTCGAGCATGTCGCGCAGCACCAGCTTGCCGATGGCGTCTTCGACGGTCATTTCGCCGTCTTCGTCTTTTTCCAGGGTGTTCTTCAGCGCTTCGATCAGGAACCAGACGTTGCCCATGCGGTAATCCGCGGCCTTGTCGCTGGAGCTGTTGGTGCGCAGCCAGTTTTCATAGTCGATGTCCATGACCATGCTGCGCAGGGCGCTGATCGGGTCTTCGCCGGCGCACTGTTCGCGCACTTTGTCCATGAAGCGCTTGAAGCGCGACAGGCGATCGGTGAAGCGCGTGTCCAGGTGTTCGCCCAGGCCGATTTCGTCGGTGGCGGCGTACATCGAGATCTTGCGTTCGGTGGCGTAGTTGCCGAGCTTTTCCAGGGTGGTGGAACCAATCTCGCGGCGCGGCACGTTGATGACGCGCAGGAAAGCATTGTCGTCGTCCGGGTTCACGATCAGGCGGAAGTAGGCCATCAGGTCCTTGACTTCCTGGCGTCCGAAAAAGCTGTTGCCGCCCGACAGGCGATACGGCACCTGGTGGTGCTGCAATTTCAGTTCGATCAGCTTGGCCTGGTAGTTGCCGCGATAGAGGATCGCGAAATCGCTGTAGGGCCGGTCGGTGCGCAGGTGCAGGCTGAGGATCTCCACGGCCACGCGCTCGGCTTCGGCGTCCTCGTTGCGGCAGCGGATCACGCGGATCTCGTCGCCGTGGCCCATCTCGCTCCACAGTTGTTTTTCAAACTCGTGGGGGTTGTTGGAGATCAGCACGTTGGCGCAACGCAGGATTCGGCTGGTGGAGCGATAGTTCTGCTCCAGCATCACCACTTTCAGGGACGGGTAGTCGTCCTTGAGCAGCATCAGGTTTTCCGGGCGGGCACCGCGCCAGGCGTAGATCGACTGGTCGTCGTCGCCGACCACGGTGAACTGGTTGCGCGTGCCGATCAGCAACTTCACCAGCAGGTACTGGCTGGCGTTGGTGTCCTGGTATTCGTCCACCAGCAGGTAGCGCACCTTGTTCTGCCACTTTTCGAGGATGTCGGCGTGTTCCTGGAACAGCTTGACCGGCAACAGGATCAGGTCGTCGAAGTCCACGGCGTTGAACGCCTTGAGCGTGCGCTGGTAGTGGGTGTAGACGATGGCGGCAGTCTGCTCCTTGGGGTTGCGCGCGTTTTCCAGGGCTTCGGCGGGCAGGATCAGGTCGTTTTTCCAGGCGCCGATCATGTTCTTGATCTCGTCGACGCCGTCGTCGCCCGCGTATTCCTTCTGCATGATGTCGGTCATCAGGGCTTTGACGTCGGTCTCGTCAAAGATCGAAAAGCCCGGTTTGTAGCCCAGCCGCACATGCTCCTTGCGGATGATGTTCAGGCCCAGGTTGTGGAAGGTGCACACGGTGAGGCCACGGCCTTCGCCACCCTTTAGCAGGGTGCCGACACGCTCTTTCATTTCCCGCGCCGCCTTGTTGGTAAAGGTCATGGCGACGATGTACTGGGCGCGGATGCCGCACTGCTGGATCAGGTGCGCGATCTTGCGGGTGATCACGCTGGTCTTGCCGGAGCCTGCACCGGCGAGCACCAATAGAGGGCCGCCGACGTAGTTCACGGCTTCTTGCTGCCGGGGATTGAGTCGGGACATACGGAATTTCAGGAGTCGTTGTTCAAAAGGGCGGGCATTTTAACAGGCTGGCAAGATTCTGCTGCCCTGGATCGACGGTGTGACGTACCACTCGATCTAAATTTGCCGGTTTTGATACTTTGCCGCAGGATGTGTGTGTATTTATACGAATGTTTACAGTCTGCGCATTTGATAACCCCTATCGTTGGTGATTATCAGACCGCACGTCATAATGCCCACCGCCATCGATATTTTGCAGAGTCTAGGGAGCTAGCTTGTCTACGCCTGTCGAACCCTTGCGTTTGCTGCTACTGGCCGATGAGCCAGCGTGGGCAGCGTTGTTGCGCGAGTGCCTGGCGCCGATGGGCGATGGGGCTGTGCTGATCAGCGCACCCAACTGGGACTCGGTGAGTCGTCTATTCGATGACGACCACACTGCCGTGCTGTTGACCACGCCCTGCCTGCAACCCGGCCCTGGGCGTTGCAGCCTGCCGTGCGTGTTGTTGCTGGAGGAGGAGCCTCTGGTTGCGCCACTGGGGGTCAGTGACTGGCTGGTCCGTCATGCCCTGGACGCCGACACCCTGCGCCGCTGCCTGCGCCATGTGCGCGAGCGTGGCCTGTTGGAAAACACCCTGCAACGCCTGGCCGAACAGGACCCGCTCACAGGCATCGCCAACCGCCAGGGTTTCCAGACCCTGCTGGCTGCGCGCCTGGCTGAGAACGACGGCCGCGGCCTGGCCCTCGGTCATTTGGACCTCGATAACTTCCGCCATGCCAACGATGCCCTCGGTCACCAGGCCGGCGACCGACTGATCCTGCAAGTGGTCTCGCGGCTCAAGAGCCAGCTTGAGGCCGGCGACCAACTGGCGCGCCTGGGCAGCGACGAGTTCGCGTTGCTGATCGACACCCGTCGCGCTCCTCAGCGTGCCGAATGGATGGCCGAACGCATCACCGAAGTCATGGCCGAGCCTTATTGGGTGGACGGCGAAAGCCTGCTGATCGGTTGCAGCCTGGGCGTGGCGCACGCCCGTGCTCGCGCGGGCGCCGACCCGCTGATGTGGCATGCCCACATCGCCATGCAGCAGGCCAAGAGTACCCAGGGCTGCACGTTTCATATCTTCAACGAACGTATCAACCGCAACGCCCGCAGCCTGGCCGACCTGGAAAGCGAACTGCGGCGCGCCTTGCGCCGTGACGAGCTGGAGCTGCACTACCAGCCGCGCCTGGACCTGGACGACGGGCATATCGTCGGCCTGGAAGCCTTGGTGCGCTGGCGCCACGGTGAGCGCGGCCTGTTGCCGCCCAGCGAGTTCGTGCCCTTGGCCGAACAGAGTGGCCTGATCGTACCGCTGGGCTACTGGGTGATCGCCCGTGCCCTGCGTGACATGCAAGACCTGCGCGAACGTGGCCTGCCGGCATTGCACATGGCGGTCAATCTGTCGTTTCGCCAGTTCCAGGACAGTCAGTTGCTCTCGACCCTGAGCCGACTGATTGCGGAGTGCGGTGTGGATGCGCAATGGCTTGAATTCGAACTGACGGAAACCGCTGTCATGCGGCGCAGTGACCTGGTCAAGCAGACCATGGATGCCCTTGGCCGCCTCGGTGTGCGGTTTTCCCTGGATGACTTCGGCACCGGCTTTTCGTCGTTCGTGCACCTCAACAGCCTGCCGATTGCCTTGTTGAAGATCGACAAGAGCTTTGTCGGTGGAATGGAGGAGCGGGAAGAGAACCGCAAGCTGGTGCACGCGATGATCAACCTGGCGCACAACCTGAATCTTGAAGTGGTGGCCGAAGGTGTCGAAACCCCGGAACAGCTTGCGCTCTTGCGCTTGTTCGGTTGCGATCAGGCCCAGGGTTACCTGATCAGCAAGCCGCTGCCGTTGCCCGAGTTGGTGGAATACCTGACGTTCGGGAAAAGCCAGCAGGCGTTGCTGGGTTGAGCAGGGTTTTTATTCTGTCTGTACGGTCTGAAATGCTGGCTGTGTTTCAGGCTCCTGGCGAATCATGCGTTTCATTTTTGCCTCAAACGCCCACGTCAGGCTGACGGCCGCGCAGGCCAGGCCCAGCGCCAAGCCCCACCATACGCCAGTCGGCCCCCAGCCCAAGGTGAAGGCCATCAACCAGGCGGAGGGCGCGCCGATCAACCAGTAGCAGCCAAGCCCCACCAGGAACGTGGTCTTGGCGTCTTTGAGCCCGCGGATACAGCCCATGGCGATGGTCTGCACGCCGTCGAACAGCTCGAACCAGGCGGCGACGGCCAGCAGGCTGACAGCCAGCACGATGACATCGTGAAACGCCGGGTCGTTATGGTCGAGGAACAGTCCGATCAGCGGGTCTGAAAACAGCCAAAACACCAGGGCAAACCCCAGCATCACCACTGCGCCAAAGCCGATGCCGACTCGGCCAGCCATGCGCGCCTGCAGCAGTTGGGCGGCGCCATAATGCTGGCCGATGCGCATGGTCACCGCGTAGGACAACCCCGCCGGAACCATGAATGCCACCGAAACTATCTGCAGGGCAATCTGATGCGCCGCCAATTGCGTACTGCCCATGGTGCCCATGCACAGTGCGGCGAAGGCAAACAGCCCGACTTCCACTGCATAAGTACCGCCAATCGGCAGGCCCAGGCGCCACAGCTCGCGCAGGTATTGAGTGTTGAGACGCAGCAGGCCGCTGCTTAGCGGGTAGGCCGCATACGCCCGGTTGCTGCGGATGTACCACATCAGCGCCAGTGCCATGCTGTTGGCGACGATCGCCGTGACCAGGCCGATGCCCATCAAGCCAAGTTTCGGCAAGCCGAACATGCCTTCGATCAAGGCATGGTTGAGCAAGTAGTTGACCACCGTGCCGCCGAGGCTGATCACCATGACCGGTGTGGCCTTGCCGATGGCGCTGGTAAAACCGCGCAGCGCCATGAAACTCAGGTAGCCGGGCAGGGCGAACGGTAGGATCGTCAGGAATTGCCCCGCCGAATGCACGTTGGTTTCGGTTTGGCCGAACATCAACAGCACCGGCTTGAGGTTCCACAGCAGCAAGGCCGCCACCAGCGCCATCAGCCACGCGAGCCATAGCCCGGCCTGGGTCAGGCGCGTGGCGCCTTCGATATCGCCCGCGCCGTGGCGGATGGCAACCAGGGTGCCCACGGCGGCAATCACGCCGATGCAAAAAATCGCTACGAACGAATACGTCGCCGCGCCGAGGCCGCCGCCGGCCAGGGCTTCAGGGCTCAGGCGCGCCATCATCAGGGTGTCGGTCAGCACCATCAGCATGTGCGCCAACTGGGAGGCAATCAACGGCCCTGACAACCGCAGAATGGCCCAGAGTTCGGTACGTGCCGGATGCCGCATGATCATCACGCTCAGAAAGTCAGAGAATTGGGGAGGGGTTGATTCTCGGCGCTCTCAGCCCATTGCACAAAGGGATAAAAGCGATCGTTTGCATGATTAAAACTCATGCCTGATTGATTCTGGTAGGGTTTGCCCATTGCGCTGTCGGAGCTTTCCCTATGTCTCGTCGTCTTCCTCCGCTGTATGCCTTGCGGGCCTTTGAAGCCGCATCGCGGCACAACTCCTTCACCCGCGCCGCTGAAGAACTGTCGATTACGCAAAGCGCAGTGAGCCGGCACATCCGCACCCTGGAAGAGCACTTCGCCTGCCGCCTGTTCCAGCGCAGCGGCCGTAACCTGCAGCTCACCGAAGCCGCGCGCCTGCTGTTGCCTGGTGTGCGCGAGGGATTTGCCGCGCTGGAACGGGCCTGTCATACCCTCAATGCCGAAGACGACATCCTGCGTATGAAAGCGCCGTCCACCTTGACCATGCGCTGGCTGCTGGCGCGCCTGAGTCGCTTCCGGCATTTGCAGCCGGGCAACGAGGTGCAACTGACCAGCGCATGGATGAGCGTGGATGAAGTGGACTTCAATCAGGAGCCATTCGATTGCGCGGTGTTGTTGAGCGATGGGCATTTTCCGGCGGATTGGGAGGCCAGCTACCTGTTCCCGGAGTTATTGATTCCGGTGGGTGCGCCGAACCTGTTGAGTGACGGTCCCTGGGATGTGAACCGCCTGGCCACCGCCGAGTTGCTGCACCCCACGCCCGACCGTCGGGACTGGCGCAGTTGGCTGGAGCGCATGGGCCTGGCTTCCCAGGTGTCGCTCAAGGGTGGGCAGGTGTTCGATACCCTGGAACTGGGCATGATCGCCGCCGCGCGCGGCTACGGGGTGTCCATGGGCGATTTACTGATGGTGGCCGAGGACGTCGCCCAGGGACGGCTGAGCCTGCCGTGGCCAACGGCTGTCGCCAGTGGTGAAAGTTACTATCTGGTGTGGCCGAAAACCCGCCCGGGTGGCGAGCGCTTGCGTCGGCTGGCGGAGTTTCTGCAGGGCGAAGTGCAGGCGATGGTGCTGCCAGCAGTCGAGCGTCTCGATTGAATCGCTTCAGCGCTTTCTCGCAACCGTTTGCGTGATACCCCTGTGAATAGCTCAAGTATTGCCCAAGCCCGCCGAAGTAGGGGTGTTGGAACTATCGTGCACCAACGTTACCCACCAGATAATTCGCCGAGCAGCGCTATGAGATCAGGATGATCCTGGCCTCGGCCAGGAGCTGTCATGTCTCAACCTCGTGCCCGGATCGCTTCCCAGTTAGGTCTTGCATTAGCCGTGATTCTGGCTGTCGTTATCAGCGGCAGCACTGTTTTCGCCTTGCGTTCCCTTGACTCCGCCAACCTCGACACCCGCGAGGAGCACTTGGCCAGCGAGGCGCGCTTGCTTGCCGACCAACTCAATACCTTTCACAGCACCTTGCGCGAGAGCACTCAGCGTTTGAGCGGGCTGTTTGAAAAGCGTTTCGGCGCGGGTTTGAGCGTGCACGGTGATCAGCAGATGGCTGTGGCTGGCGTACAGACCCCGGCCCTCTACCTGGGCAGTGACCTGTTGAACAATGATTTCGATGAGGTCGATGAATTCAAGGACACCTCCGGCGGCGTGGCCACCGTGTTTGTGCGCAGCGGCGAAGACTTTATCCGCATCAGCACCTCCCTGACCAAACAGGATGGCAGCCGCGCCATCGGTACGGCCCTGGACCACCAGCACCCGGCCTATCAGCGACTGCTCGCGGGGCAGAGTTATGTCGGCCGCGCCGTGTTGTTCGAACGTTCCTACATGACCCAGTACACGCCCGTGCGTGACGCGGCTGGCAAAGTTATCGCGGTGTTGTTTGTCGGCTTCGACTACACCGACGCGCAGAACGCGCAGTTCGACAACCTCAAGCGCTTCCGCATCGGCCAGACCGGTTCACTGGCCCTGTTGGATGAACAGAAACGCTGGCTGGTGCCACCCGCTGGCGTGCAGGCGCTGGATCAAGCGGTTCCGGTGATGCTGGACCTGGCCAAGACCCCAGGCAAGGGCCGCTTCTGGAGCGACAAGAACGAAGATTTCTACAGCGTCTCGGTGCCGTTCGAGGGCGGCCCGTGGTCGGTGGTTGCGAGCATGCCCAAGGCCGAGATTCGCTCGGTGACCTGGGGCGTCGGTATTCGCCTGGTGATCGGCAGTGTGCTGGCGATGCTGCTGGCGGTGGGGGCAACGGTCTGGTTGTTGCGCAGCAAGCTGGCCCCCTTGAGTGACCTGGTACGCCAGGCCGAAGCCCTGGGCGCGGGTGACTTGAGCGTACGCCTCAATGTGTCCAGCCATGACGAGATCGGCCAACTGGCACGCAGCTTCAACCAGATGGGGGAAGCGCTGTCGACCATGGTTTCGCATATCCGCAAGGCGGCTGAAGAGGTCAACGGCCGTGCCCAGGCACTGTCCGGGTTATCCGGCGGCGCCTATGAAGGCATGGAGCAGCAGTCTGGCGAGATCACCAGCATGGCCGGCGCGGTCGAAGAGTTCAGCGCCACCTCACTGAATATCGCTGACAACATGGGCAATACCGAACGCCTGGCCCAGGAAAATGCCCAGCAGACCCGTATCGGGCGCACGTCCATGCAAGAGGCGTCGTCGTCCCTGGAGCATATCGCGACCGCGCTGAACAGCACTGCCACCGTCATCAACACCCTGGGCCAGCGCTCCCAGGAAATTGGCGGCATCGTCGGGGTGATCACCGCGATTGCCGAACAGACCAACCTGCTGGCACTGAACGCCGCCATTGAAGCCGCCCGCGCCGGTGAACAAGGCCGTGGCTTTGCGGTGGTGGCCGATGAAGTGCGCAACCTGGCGTCGCGCACCCGCCAGGCGACCGACGAAATTTCCGGGATGATCCAGAGCATCCAGCAGGAAACCGGCAACGCCATCAGCACCATGGAACACGGCAATGCACTGATGCAGGAAGGCCTGGCGCGTAATGCCGACGTGGCTTCGGCGCTGGCGCGGATCGACGAGCAAAGCCGCTCGGCCGGTCAGCAGTTTGCTGCGATCACCACCGCCACCCAGGAACAGAGCAGCACGGCGACCTTGCTGAGCAGCAACTTGCAGAGCATTGCGCTGGCCAACAGCGAGCAGCGTGAGGTGGTGTCCAACCTGGCCATTACCGCCAAGGAACTGGAGACGCTGGCGGCAAGCTTGCGGCACGAGGTGGATCGTTTTCGTTGAAGGCGGCCCAGGGCGTGTGTCTAGCGGGTCTTGAGCGCGTTAGCCAGGCGCAGCATGGCGATTTCGATTTCATGGGCGGTCAAGGACGAGTAGCCCAATAGCCAGCCCTGTTTCTGTGCGGTGCCGGCGTATAGCCGACTCAGGCCGGACAGTTGCACACCCGCGCTGGCGGCCTTGTGGATGGTTTTTTCTTCCGACCAACCCTCATGGAGCACGCAGGGAATTTGCAGCCCGCCTTGGGGGCGGCATGCCGTGACCACGCCGCCCAGGTGCTTGCCGATGGCATCGAGCATGACGGTTTGGCGCCCGGCGTAGAGTTTGCGCATTGCGCGCACATGGGCGTTGTAATGACCGTCCTCCATAAAACGCGCCAGGGTCAATTGCAGGAGTTGAGGCGTGTGGCCGTCCATCATGCTGCGAGCATAGGTGAAGGCTTTGACCAGCGCAGGGGGCAGCACCATGTAGCCCATGCGCAGCCCGGGGAAGAGGGTCTTGCTGAAGGTACCGAGGTAAAGCGTGCGCTGGTACTTGTCCAAGCCCTGTACACAGGCCGTGGGTTTGCCGTCGTAGTGGAACTCGCTGTCGTAGTCATCTTCGATGACCCATTTGCCTTTTTCCGCCGCCCAGTTGATCAGCTCAAGCCGCCGTTCCAGTGTCAGCGTGGCGCCGGTCGGGTATTGATGGGAGGGCGTGACATACACGCAGTGGGCGCCGCTGCGGTCGGCGTGCAGCAGGTCGGTGCGGATGCCCGATTCATCGACATCGATGGGCACGACCTTGGCCTCGGCGGTTTCAAAAGCCTTCCTGGCGCCGTAGTAGCCCGGGTTTTCCAGCAGGATCGGCTGGCCGACGTCCACCAGCAACTGCGCGCATAGAAAAAGCGCCTGGCGCGTGCTGCTCAGCACCAGGATCTGGTCGGGCGAACACTGGGCGCCGCGTTCAAGGTTCAAATACGTAGCGATGGCTTTGCGCAACGGCTCGGCCCCTTGCGGGTCGCCGTGCAACAGCACGCTGCTGCGAGAGTCCCTCATCACCTGACGTTGCAGGCGTTCCCAGACGTCGGTGGGAAAGGAGCGGGTTTCAGGCAGGCCCGTGGCGAAGGCTTTGATCACCTGCTGGTCGTTTACGCCACCGCTGTCGAGGATCATCCGTCCGCGCTGGCTCAAGCCGGTGCCGAGGGGCGCGAGACTGCTTTTGCCTGCCTGCGCCTTGATACGGCGGCCGGACCCGCCGCGCAATTCGGTGCCGAGGGCCTCGCACACATAACTGCCGGAGCCCTCGCGCCGCGCGATAAAGCCATCGCGCTGCAACTGCACGTAGGCGTTCTCCACCGTATCGCGTGCGATCCCCAATGACTTGGCCAACACCCGCGTCGCGGGCAGCTTCAGGCCGGGCGCCAGTGCCCCGTCGAGGATCAACGCCCGCAGCGCGCGTTGAATTCGCTGGTGCAGGCCCAACCCCTGGAGCTGCACATCGTCAAGGCGCATTTTCAGGGTTTCAAGCTCGAACGTTTTCGCCATGCGGTCTGCCTTTCCTCGAAGAATTGGCCGGTAATGGCAGGCCAGTCTATCCGTAGACTTGGACCCGAGCCACAGCCTTCACGTTGGCGGACAACCCACTGCGTGAGGCTCAATTTCTCGTATGGCAAGGAGCAATGCCCTCATGTCTTCTTCGATATCGTCGTCTTCGCTGCGCCCACGCGACCTGTTTCACCCCCTGGTAGCCGGTCTGATTTCAGTCATCGTCAATTATGGCGGTACGTTCATCCTGGTGTTCCAGGCCGCCAAGGTGGCCGGGCTCAGCGCGGAGCTGACCGCTTCGTGGGTCTGGTCGGTGTCGATCGGTGTTGGGGTGACGGGGCTGGCTCTCAGTTGGGTGAGTCGTGAGCCGATCATCACCGCGTGGTCGACTCCCGCGGCGGCGTTTCTGATCGTCGCATTGTCGACCACGCCTTATGCCGAGGCGGTCGGTGCGTACATCATTTCGGCCGTGGCATTTGTGCTGCTCGGGTTGTCCGGCTGCTTTGAAAAAGTCATTCGGTTGATTCCGCCAGGCATTGCGGCCGCCATGCTGGCCGGCATTCTGCTGCAGTTCGGGATCGGCGCATTCAGTGGCATGAGCCTGGACCCTGCCCTGGTGGGGTTGCTGATTGCCGCTTACGTTGGGTTCAAGCGGTTTACCGCGCGCTACGCGGTCGTCGGAATTCTGGTGCTCGGGCTGGTATTGCTGCTGGTGCAAGGGCGAGTGGATCTATCGGGATTGTCCCTGCAATGGGCCGCGCCGGTTTTCACCCAGCCTGAATTCTCCGTCAATGCGCTGCTCAGTGTGGCATTGCCGCTGTTCCTGATCACCCTCACGGGCCAGTACATGCCGGGCATGCTGGTGTTGCGCAATGATGGCTTCAAGACCAGCGCCAACCCCATCCTGGCAGTGACCGGGCTGGGCTCGCTGTTGATGGCGCCATTCGGCTCGCACGCGTTCAACATCGCGGCCATCACGGCGGCCATCTGCACGGGCAAGGAAGCCTCGGAAGACCCGTCCAAACGTTGGCTCGCGGGTGTTGCCGCTGGGGTGTTCTATATCCTTGTAGGGGTGTTCGGGGTGACGTTGGCCGCCGTATTCATGGCGTTCCCGTCGGCGTTTATCACCACGTTGGCCGGCTTGGCGCTGTTGGGCACCATTGGCACCAGCCTGGCCAACGCCATGGCGGACACCCGATCCCGTGAAGCTGCGCTGATCACCTTTCTGGCCTGCGCCGCAAACATCACCCTGCTGGGGATCGGTGGAGCGTTTTGGGGGTTGTTGATCGGATTGGCCGCGTATGTGCTGCTGAACGGCCGCTTGCCCCGTCGCCGGGCGACTGTGGCGCCGGTCTCCGAGGCGGTGGTGACGGCGAAGGGAGCGGCCCAATGATGCGCGCCAATCAGCCGTTAACGACCTACAGGTGCGTGAGCGCGTGGTTGCGCTGTGCCGCCGTCGCCCGGTGTATCGCCGAGGGGTGTTTCTAGCCGTTTGCGCCGTCGACTTGGCTGGAGGCCGAGGGCCGGTATTGCAGTGCTTCGGCAATGTGGTTGCGGCCGATAGTGTCTGCGCGCTCCAGGTCCGCCAGGGTACGGGCGACCTTGAGCAGGCGGTGGGCGGCTCGAAGGGACAGGGTCAAGCGCTCGCAGGCGCTTTCCAGCCAGGCTTCATCCGGCTTGGACAGCGCGCAATGCTGGCGCAACCCAGAGAGATCTAGGAACGCATTGGCGCAACCCTGGCGCTGCTGTTGATGCTCTCGAGCCTGGGCGACCAGCGCGGAGGCGGTGGATGTGTCGCCGCCGGGCTGTGGGGTCGGGTTCAGCGCGGTGATTTCGCGGGCGACCGTCAAGTGCAGGTCGATCCGGTCCAGCAAGGGCCCGGAGAGTTTGTTGCGATAGCGTTGGATTTGCTCGGGCGTGCAACGGCATCGGTTGCAGGGCGCGCCCATATAACCGCAGGGGCAGGGGTTCATCGCCGCCACCAGTTGGAAGCGCGCGGGGAAGCGCACTCGGTCACGGGCGCGGGAAATCACGATGTGCCCCGACTCCAGTGGCTCGCGCAAGACCTCCAGCACCTTGCGATCAAACTCCGGGAGTTCATCCAGGAACAGCACTCCATGATGGGCCAGGGTGATTTCCCCCGGCTGCGGTTTCGATCCGCCGCCCACCAGTGCCGGACTGGAGGCTGAATGGTGTGGCTGGCGAAACGGCCGGTGGGGCCAATGGCTCAGCGGTGCCAGGCTGACCACGGATTGAATCGCCGCCACTTCCAGTGCTTCCTGTTCACTCAATGGCGGCAGCAACCCGGGCAGGCGGCTGGCGAGCAAGGTCTTGCCGGTACCTGGTGGCCCGCTGAACAGCAGGTTATGTGCGCCCGCTGCTGCAATCAGCAGTGCGCGCTTGGCTGACAGCTGGCCCTGAACTTCACTCAGGTCCGGGTAGGGTTTGTTCGAATACAGCAACCCGTCAGACTTGTAGGGCTCAATCGGTGCATGCCCATTCAGGTGTGCCACCACCTGCAGCAGGTGATCCACGGCAATGACCTTCAGCCCGGATGCCAGGCACGCTTCCTCGGCATTCGCCCGCGGCACTATCACGGTGCGCCCGGCCTTGCGCGCCGCCAATGCGGCGGGCAATACGCCTTTTACCGCCCGCACCTCGCCGGACAACGCCAACTCCCCCAGGCACTCCACGTCATCCAGCATCAACGCCGGCACCTGCACACTCGCCGCCAGGATCCCCAGGGCGATCGCCAGATCAAAGCGCCCACCGTCCTTGGGCAGGTCGGCGGGCGCGAGGTTGAGGGTGATACGGCGGGAAGGATATTGCAGCGCTGAGTTGAGGATGGCACTGCGTACGCGATCCTTGCTTTCCTTGACCGCGGTTTCTGGCAGCCCCACCAGGGTGAGCGACGGCAACCCGTTGGCCATATGCACTTCGACGGTGACGGCAGGGGCTTCGACGCCGACCTGGGCGCGGCTGTGGACGATGGCGAGGGACATGCTCGTTCCTTGAAAGAGGTGGCCGCTTCCTGCGGTTTTTCAAGGGTAGACGAGGTGGGGAAGAGCGAGGCGGGGAGGTTTTACAGAACGTATCCAGAACAAAAGGTAGAGCAAATGTGGGAGGGAGCAAGCCCCTTCCCACACTGATCGCATTTATTCCGCAGGAGGGTTCAACCGCGCTTCCAGCTCTGCAACTTTCGCCTCCAGGCTCTCCAAGCGCGCACGGGTGCGGGCAAGTACGACCATCTGGCTATCGAATTCTTCCCGGCTCACCAGGTCCAGCTTGCTGAAGCCGCTTTGCAGCAACGCCTTGAACTGGCTTTCGATTTCATTGCGGGGCAGCGGGGTGTCGCCGCTGAACAGGCGAGAGGCGTGGCCGCTCAGGGCGTCGAGGAGGTCTTTGGGCGCGAGCATGGGAAATATTCCGGAAAACTGTTGGCGGGCAGTGTATCACGCAGCGTCTATAGTCATTTCCACGGCCGCAGGCGCACGCTTTTCGCGCATGGGGGCGGGCGTCTGCGCACTGTTTTCGTGCGCAATGGCACCGCCAAAAAGCCTCGCAGGTGGGCGTAGCGGAGCAAAGGACTGATTTCAGTGATTTTTACGGAGCTGGCAAGGTTTCTGCTTAGACGATCATGACCCATGCACTGATGCAGTCGCTGTGACGAATGCAGTGCGCCGACGGATCAGGGGTACAGGTTTCGTCACCAGTGGTTCGCTGGCGTTGCAACGGCAACTGCTCTTGCGACGACGCGTTACAAAGCCAGGCACTGCGCTTAGACTTGAGACGGGTTTGTTTTCCTGGGGCAAGTCCACCAATTCGGGAGAGAGTTTTCATGAAGCTAGTCACTGCCATCATCAAGCCGTTCAAGTTGGACGATGTACGCGAGTCGTTGTCCGAGATCGGCGTGCAGGGCATTACCGTTACTGAGGTCAAAGGCTTCGGTCGGCAGAAGGGTCACACCGAGCTGTATCGCGGCGCGGAATACGTGGTCGATTTCCTGCCGAAGGTGAAGATTGATGTCGCCATTGACGACAAGGATCTTGACCGGGTTATCGAGGCGATAACCAAGGCCGCCAACACCGGCAAGATTGGTGACGGCAAGATCTTCGTGGTCAATCTGGAACAGGCTATTCGCATCCGTACCGGCGAAACCGATACCGACGCAATCTAAGCCGCCAAACCCCAACGCCCCAGGAGAAAACAATATGACTCTGCGTAAATTCGCAGGGCTCGGAGCCCTGTTGTCCATCGTAATGCCAAGCCTGGCCATGGCGGCAGACGAAGTGGCGGCTCCAGTCCTCAATTCCGGCGACACGGCGTGGATGCTCACATCCACCGCGCTGGTGCTGTTCATGACCATTCCCGGCCTGGCCTTGTTCTACGGCGGCATGGTGCGCTCCAAGAACATTCTTTCCGTGATGATGCAGTGCTTCGCCATTACCGGCTTGATCACCATCCTGTGGTTCGTCTACGGCTACAGCATGGCGTTCGACACCACGGGTATGGAAGCAGGCGTCGTCAACTTCAACTCCTTTGTGGGCGGCTTGTCCAAGCTGTTCCTGTCGGGTGTGACCCCTGCCAGCATCACCGGCCCGGCGGCGCTGTTCCCTGAGGCGGTGTTCGTCACCTTCCAGATGACCTTTGCGATCATCACTCCGGCGCTCATCGTCGGCGCCTTCGCCGAGCGTATGAAGTTCTCCGCGATGCTGATCTTCATGGGCGTCTGGTTCACCCTGGTCTACGCACCGATTGCCCACATGGTCTGGGGCGGTCCGGGTTCGTTGCTGGGTGACTGGGGCGTGCTGGACTTCGCTGGCGGTACCGTGGTGCACATCAACGCCGGTGTGGCCGGTCTGGTCGCGTGCCTGGTCCTCGGCAAGCGTAAAGGTTTCCCAACCACGCCAATGGCGCCACACAACCTGGGTTACACCCTGGTGGGTGCGGCCATGCTGTGGGTGGGCTGGTTCGGCTTCAACGCCGGTTCCGCTGCTGCGGCCAACGGTACTGCCGGTATGGCAATGCTGGTGACCCAGATCGCTACTGCTGCCGCTGCGCTGGGCTGGATGTTCGCCGAGTGGCTCACCCACGGTAAGCCAAGTGCCCTGGGCATCGCCTCGGGTGTGGTGGCGGGCCTTGTGGCAATTACGCCGGCAGCCGGCACTGTGGGCCCGATGGGCGCGCTGATCATCGGCCTGGCGGCGGGTGTGGTGTGCTTCTTCTGCGCGACGACCCTGAAACGCAAACTGGGCTACGACGATTCCCTGGACGCCTTCGGTGTTCACGGTATCGGCGGTATCCTCGGCGCAATCCTCACCGGTGTGTTTGCAGCGCCGGCACTGGGTGGCTTCGGCACCGTGACTGATGTGGCGGCCCAAGTCTGGATTCAGTGCAAAGGCGTCGGCTTCACCGTGATCTATACGGCTATTGTGACCTTCATCATCCTCAAGGTGCTGGACATGGTCATGGGCCTGCGGGTTACCGAAGAAGAAGAGGCTGTCGGCCTCGACTTGGCGCAACACAACGAACGCGGCTACAACTTGTAAGTACGCAAAAAAAAGATGCCCGGCTTGCCGGGCATTTTTTTGCCTGGTGTTTGTCAGTCATAACAAGCTGTACCGGTTTTAGCGCAAAGTTTGTGATGGCGCGCACACGGTACTTGTAAGCGTGCGAATGTCTTACAGCCATGTAGGCGTATTCGGCACTTTGTTTTTTCCCAGAGCGCGCTAGAATGCGCGCCGATGGGCGGAGAACTGTATGTGGCAACAGACCCTGATTACCTTGCGGGCCAAGCCCCGGGGTTTTCACCTGGTAACCGATGAGTTGCTTGCCGGCTTGCCTGAGTTGAAGGCATGCCGCGTGGGCCTGTTGCACCTGTGGCTGCAGCATACCTCGGCTTCGTTGACCATCAACGAGAATGCCGATCCGGCGGTTCGTCGTGACTTCGAGCGTTTCTTCAACTCGCTGGTGCCGCAAGGGCGTGCGGGGTTTGAACACAACGACGAAGGCCCGGACGATCTGCCGGCGCACTTCAAGGCCAGTCTCCTGGGCTGCCAGCTGAGTTTGCCGGTCAAGGCCGGCCGCTTGGCGATGGGGACCTGGCAAGGTGTTTATCTGGGCGAGCACCGTGATCATGGTGGTGCTCGTAAAGTCCTCGCCACCTTGCACGGTGATGGGGCATAAGCCACTGGTTATCCGGTGGATGTTGATTTTTTTCCGGCGACCTCGACAGAGGGTGAGGCTGGGCTATAACTAATCTGCTTTTCGCAAGTCATGAGGTAGAACATGAGCGACGATGATCTGGAAAACGACGAACTGGAAGTAGGTGACGAAGACGACACCGAAGAAGGCCTTGAAGCGGCGGCGGAAGACGTTGCCGACGACGATGGCGGTGACGATGTTCCTGTTCCGGCTGCCAAGGGCAAGGCGAAGGCTGCTGTTTCGGTAGACGAATTGCCGAGCGTTGAAGCCAAGAACAAAGAACGCGATGCGCTGGCCCGCGCGATGGAAGAGTTCCTCGCTAAAGGCGGCAAGGTGGTTGAAGTCGAGCCCAACGTGGTTGCAGATCCGCCCAAGAAGCCTGACAACAAGTATGGCAGCCGGCCTATCTAAGGCCCGCCGCATGCCTGTATGAAAAAGCCCGCCGTCGCTGCGGGCTTTTTCATGCTTGCTGATTTATTTGAGCTTTGTGGAGATCCAAATGTGGGAGGGGGCTTGCCCCTCCCACATTTGGATCTCCAGTGCTACTGCCACTTGCGGAGTAATTCCGGCAGCTCCGTGAGGCTACGAATCTCCGCGTCGGGGCGTTTATCTGCTTCCCATGCCTTGGCGTTGGGGTTGAACCACACCGCCCGCAGCCCCGCCTGCTGCGCCCCGGCAATGTCGTCCCCGGGGTGATCGCCAACATGCACCGCCGCACTGGCATCCACTCCGCCGCGCTGCAGCGCTTCCTGAAACAAGCGCGCATCCGGCTTGGCGATCCCAATATCTTCGGCACGCAGCGCAAAGTGGAAGTAGTCCGCCAGGCCCACACGCTGCACATCGGCATTGCCATTAGTGATCACACCCAGCAGAAAGTGCTGGCGCAGCGCTTGCAGCATCGGCTCGGCTTCGGGGAAGGGCGTGAGCTGATGGCGGGCGTGAATGAACGCTTCGAAACACACATCGGCCATTTCGGTGGCCTGAGGCTGTGGATAACCGGCCTCTTCAAACGCATGCATCAACACTCGATGGCGCAGGACGCTGATGCGGTGCTTGAGTTCGGGATGACGTTGCAGCACTTGCTGGCGCAGGCTGGCGAAGTGCTCCAGGGGCAAGTCGCCGACCTTGGAGGCATGGGTGGCCAGCCATTCGCGCATTGACGCCTCGGCGCTGACGATGACGGGGACGTTGTCCCAGAGGGTGTCGTCCAGGTCGAAAGTGATCAGCTTGATACTCATGAGTCGCCGCCCTTGATACGTTTGGCCCGTGGATGGGCACTGTCATACACCGTTGCCAGGTGTTGGAAGTCCAGGTGGGTGTAGATCTGCGTGGTCTTGATATCGGAGTGGCCGAGCAGTTCCTGTACTGCGCGCAGGTCCTGGGATGATTCCAGCAGATGGCTGGCGAAGGAGTGCCGCAGCATATGCGGGTGCAGGTTTTGCCCCAGTTCGCGTTCGCCCGCCGCCTTGACCCGTACCTGGATGGCCCGTGGCCCCAGGCGCCGACCTTGCTGGCTGACAAACACCGCATCATCGGCCGGGTTGGTGAGGGCGCGCAGCGGCAACCACAGTTGCAGGGCTTCCCGGGCCTTCCTGCCCACTGGCAACACGCGGGTCTTGCTGCCTTTGCCGAGCACTTGCACGAGGCCGTCCGCCAGGTCCAGTTGGTTGAGGTTCAGCCCCGTCAGCTCCGATAGGCGCAGGCCCGAAGAATAGAACAGTTCGAGGATCGCCTGGTCGCGATGGGCCAGGAAGTCGTCCTCGACCGCGCCGTCGAGCAGTTGCAGGGCTCGGTCGGTGTCGAGGGTCTTGGGCAGGCGCCGCTCGCCCTTGGGTGGGGCCAGGCCGTTGGCTGGGTCGTGATCGCACAGGCCTTCGCGGTTGAGGTAGTGGTAGAGGCCGCGCACCGCCGACAGCAACCGGGCCAGGCTGCGTGAGGATTGGCCTTGCTGGTGCAGGCGCGCGATCAGGCTGCGCAGGCCCTGGATATCCAGGGCTTTCCAGCTGGCGATCTGGTGTTTCTCGCAGTAGGCCAGGACCTTGTTCAGGTCCCGTCGGTAGGCTTCCAGGGTGTGGGGCGACACCTGGCGCTCGCTGCGCAGGTGAGCGCAGTAGGCGTCCAGTTGCCGTTCCATGGCTAGCGCACCGCGCGCAGGGCGGTAGTGAAACGCGGCAACACGCGGCCCAGGACTTCGGCGATGTAGGTCAGGAACAGGGTGCCCACCGAGCTCTTGTAGTGCGCAGGATCACGGCTGGCGATGGCCAGTACGCCGTGCAGGCCCTGGTGGCTGAGGGCCACGACGGCGGTGGAGCCGATCTGTTGGCGTTGTTCAGCGCCAAACAGGAAGTCCAGTTCGTGCTCGCGCAAGGTGCCGCTGATGGTCTTGCCTTCGGAGAGCAGGCCGCCGATCGCGGTCTGTGCTTCGCTGCCGCTGACCCAGCGTCCCACCGGCATCGGGTTGTCGCTGAAGAGGATCAAGCTGACAAAGGGCACCTGGAAATCCTGGCGCAGGCTGTCTTCCACGGCGATCACCGTTTCTTCCAGGCTGGTGGCGTCCATCAGGGTCAGGATCAGGCGGCGGGTCTTGTCGAACAGGCGGTCGTTATCGCGGGCCACGTCCATCAGGTGCGAGAGCCGATGGCGCATTTCTATGTTGCGCTCGCGCAGGATCTTCATCTGCCGCTCCACCAGTGACACGGTATCGCCGCGCTGGTGGGGGATGCGCAAGGCCGGCAACAGTTCTTCATGCTCAACGAAGAAGTCCGGATGAGCCTCAAGGTACGCCGCGACAGCGGCGGCCTCCAGGCTTTCGCTCGGGGATGCTTGTGCGGGTACTTGAGGCTTATCGGTCATTTGCTTGGCTCACTCATAGACGGACCTGTCCTTCGTATACGCGCGTGGCCGGCCCGGTCATCATCACCGGGTGGCCGGGACCTGCCCATTCGATGGACAGGCGTCCACCTGGCAGGTCGATCAGCAGCGGCGAATCCATCCACCCCTGGCTGATTGCGGCTACGGCAGCGGCGCAGGCGCCGGTGCCGCAGGCCTGGGTTTCGCCGGCGCCGCGTTCCCACACACGCAATTGCGCGCGGGAACGGTCGATCACCTGCAGGAAGCCCACATTGACCCGTGCCGGAAAGCGCGGGTGGTGTTCGATCTTCGGCCCCAGTTCATGCACGGGGGCATTGTTGATGTCGTTGACCCGCAGTACTGCATGGGGGTTGCCCATGGACACTGCGGCGATGTCGACGGCCTTGCCTTCAACGTCCAGCGTGTAACTCGTAGCCTGCTCGCTGGCCTGGAACGGAATGTCCGCCGGCACCAGGCGCGGTGCACCCATGTTGACGCTGATCTGGCCGTCGCTGCGGACATCCAGTTCGATCACGCCGCTCTTGGTCTCGACGCGAATCTGCCGCTTGGCGGTCAGGCGCTTGTCCAGCACAAAGCGCGCGAAGCAGCGGGCGCCGTTACCGCATTGTTCCACCTCGGAGCCGTCGGAGTTAAAGATCCGGTAACGGAAATCCACCTCCGGGTTGCTCGGCGCCTCAACGATCAGCAACTGGTCGAAGCCGATGCCGGTATGACGGTCGCCCCACTGTTTAGCGTGCTTGGGCAGGATGTGCGCGTGCTGGCTGACCAGGTCAAGGACCATGAAGTCATTGCCCAGTCCGTGCATCTTGGTAAAACGCAGCAGCATGGCTTACTCCGGCAGCAGGCTTTCGCCAGCATACAACTCGGCTACCGTCTCGCGGCGACGCACTTCAAACGCTTGATCACCGTCCACCAGCACCTCGGCGGTACGCCCGCGGGTGTTGTAGTTGGAACTCATGACAAACCCGTAGGCACCGGCCGAATGAATGGCCAGCAGGTCGCCTTCTTCCAGGGCCAGTTGACGATCCTTGGCCAGGAAGTCGCCGGTTTCGCAGATCGGGCCGACGATGTCATAGGCGCGGGCTTCACTGTCGCGAGGCGTTACGGCGGTGACATCCATCCAGGCCTGGTACAGCGCCGGGCGGATCAGGTCGTTCATCGCGGCATCGACGATCGCAAAATCCTTGTGCTCGGTGTGCTTGAGGTACTCGACCTGGGTCAGCAGCACGCCGGCGTTGGCCACGATATAGCGGCCTGGTTCGAACAACAGCGCCAGGTCGCGGCCGCCGATATGTTCACGCACGGCGGCAATGTAGTCGGCAATCAGCGGAGGCTCTTCATCGCGATAACGCACACCCACGCCGCCACCGAGGTCGATGTGGCGCAGGTAGATGCCGCACTCGGCCAGGCGATCGGTCAGCGCCAGCAGGCGGTCCAGGGCATCAAGGAACGGGGGCAGGCTGGTCAGTTGCGAGCCGATATGGCAGTCGACGCCCAGTACTTCCAGGTTCGGCAGTTGGGCGGCACGGATGTACACGTCCTCGGCGTCGGCGATGGCGATGCCGAACTTGTTCTCTTTGAGACCGGTGGAAATGTACGGGTGGGTGCCGGCATCGACGTCCGGGTTGACGCGCAGTGAGATCGGCGCGCGAACGCCCATTTCGGCGGCGACGACCTGCAGGCGCTCCAGCTCGTCGGTGGATTCGACGTTGAAGCAATGCACGCCGACTTCCAGGGCACGACGCATGTCTTCGCGGCTCTTGCCGACGCCGGAGAACACAATCTTGTCAGCCTGGCCGCCTGCGGCCAGAACACGTTCCAATTCGCCACGGGACACGATGTCGAAACCAGCGCCCAGGCGCGCCAGGACATTGAGTACACCGAGGTTGGAGTTGGCCTTCACCGCATAGCACACCAAGTGCGGCACGCCGTCCAGCGGATCGGTGAACGAGCGGTATTGCGCTTCGATGTGCGCGCGCGAGTACACATAGGTCGGGGTGCCAAAGCGTTCGGCAATCGCGGACAGCGCCACGCCCTCCGCGAACAGCTCGCCGTCCCGGTAGTTAAAAGCGTCCATGATTTACCCTTAGTAAGTGTCGTGCTTGTGCGCTTTTTGCGACGATTGCGCCTGTTCATTCGGGTCTTTGCTGTCATCAGGCAGGTACAGCGGGCCTTTTTGACCACAGGCACTAACGAGGCAGGCGACCGCGACGAGCGCAGCAAGGGAAGAGATCAGGCGCTTCATGGCGAAATCCTTGAATATGCATTAATTGCGCCCGAGTATACCGACCACCTGCCAGCTTGCCTATGCGCTGGAATACCCGTCCGGCGGGGCTTTGCTGAGTGGGTTGAGAAACGGGCTACGCTGGCGGGGGATATTTCATGCCGTCAGTTGTGATGAAATCGGTATCCTTTGCAATCGGCGGGGCTCGCCCGTATCGTGCGCCGCTCGAGCAAAACCAGACACTTTTGAGGTTGCCACAATGAGTTTGACCGAAGCCCGTTTTCACGACCTGGTGGATTCGACCCAGCAGGCGCTGGAAGATATTTTCGACGACAGCGGCCTGGATGTGGACCTGGAAAACTCGGCCGGGGTGCTGACCGTCAAGTTCGAGAACGGCACTCAACTGATCTTCAGTCGCCAGGAACCGTTGCGCCAACTGTGGCTGGCGGCGCGTTCCGGTGGTTTTCACTTCGAGTACAACGAAGAAGACCGCAATTGGCAGTGCGATACCAGCGATGAGCTGCTCAGCGAAATGCTTGCGCGCCTCACGCAGGAGCAGGCGGGCATCGAGTTGAGTTTCGATGAGCTGAACCCCGACGAGAACTGATCGTGACCGAGCCTGCACCTGTACGTCCGCCGAAGCCGCTGTTCAGCAATGTGAGCCCGGCCGTGCCGTCACCTTGTATCAGTTTGTGTCGGCTGGACGAGGAGAAAGTTTGCCTTGGCTGTTTCCGCCATGTGGAAGACATCCGTGAATGGCGCTCTGCCGACGATCAGCGGCGGCGGGTGATCGTGGCCCAGGCCGAGCAGCGCAAGGCAGCGCCTTGACCCCGTCTTGTTTATTTACGGTGCTGTGGTAGTGTCCGGGTACACCTCAACTCATCGAGGTCCGTGAGAACCCCGCCTTTTCCTGGCGGGGTTTTGCTTTTTTGTGCAGAAAAAAGGAGTCTGCCTGAATCATGACCGCACCTTCCATCATTCTTACCCGTCTCGACGTGCAGCGTCTTGAGCAACTGATCGACCGTGTAGGCGAGGACTCGCCGGGTGTCGAAGCCCTTCAACACGAACTCGACCGCGCCGAAGAAGTGGTTGGCCACGATGAAGTGCCTGCGAATGTCGTGACCATGAACTCCAGCGTGCATTGCCGCGAGCAAAGCAGCGGAAAGGACTATCACCTGACTCTGGTTTACCCCAAGGATGCCAACGCCGACGAAGGCAAGATTTCGATCCTGGCACCGGTAGGCAGTGCGTTGCTTGGCTTGCAAGTGGGCCAGCATATCGACTGGCCGGCTCCCGGCGGCAAGACTCTCAAGCTCAAGTTGCTCAAAGTGGAAGGCCAGCCCAAAGACGGCGGCGCTTTCTCGCTTTAAATCTGGTTCAGTGCTTCATTGAGCGCTTGCTCCAGCTCGGCCTTGTAGCGCAGGTACAAATTGCTCGGGCTTTGCACATCACCGATCAGACCCGACAGGTCCAGATCAGTGATATAGCAGCGGTAGCGCTCGGTTTCGCGACGCTGCCCGACGATCTCCTGGGCGACCACTGCAAACAGCTGGTCGCCAAATTCCAGTTCGGAAAACTCCCGCTGATTGCAGTACAGGGTAATCCCCACTTGGCCCGGCGCCGCCTTGCCGATAATCGCCTGCACGTCATAAAACGGCTTGTTGGCCGGATTTTGTGGTGGTGGCCGAGGCTCTATGCCGCGTGCACGGTTATTGCCTGACGGTAATAGTTGGTAGTACAGGGTTTGCACCGCGCCCAGCGGCTCCTGTGGGTCCAGCGGCGACAGCGCGTCCCGGCGATAGATGATCGATTGCAGGAAGCGCTGCAGCGGTGCCAACAGGCTCTGCTCGTCATGAAACGGCAGGCGCTGCTGCCAGAGCGCGTTGAACTCATCCAGCACATACAGCTCGGCGAAGCCTTCATTGACCCGGTAGAACACTTGCACGCAATCGGCCATACCCATGGGCAAAAGCAGCGCCAGGTCGTGGTCCTCCAGGGCCATGGCATCCAGGTGCAGCGGGCTGTAGCTGGCCAGTTCTTCGCTGAGGTAGGCGATCAGTGCATCCTGGGTCGCCAGTGATACGTGGGTGGCCTGGCCGGGCATCAACTCCATCACGTGATAGTGCTGTTGCACCTGGAGCAAGTAGCGGTGATTGCCCTGCCCCAGCAGCAGGTTCTGCGCCGTGTCGAAGATTTCTTCTACGCGCTGGGCAATGAACTGCGCACGGTTGTGACAGAAGCAGCGCACCCGTAGCCGCGGCAGGTGATCCGATGGCAGCTGGTTGAGGTAGTCGCGCAGGCAATCGAGCAGAGCATGGGGGCCGTCGTAGCGGCTGACCATCACCTCGTTCCAGCTATTGAGGGTGACCTGGTCGAGGGTCAGCACCAGGTTGTCGCGCACACCGGCGTAGCTCAGGGAGTCGGTGCGCTCGGTGGTCATCAGGATATTCAGGTCGCGGTGATGCTTGAGCGGGTCGACGCCGACGTTGATCAACAGCAATACCTCTTCGGGCACCGCTGAGCGTAACAGGCGTTCTTCAGCGACGCTGGGCAAGGGCAGGGCAATGCTCTGCTGCAGGCTGCCCAGCAGGTTGAATAGCTCGAACTCGGTCATGTCGCTGGTGCCCGGGTGCAGCGCCAGGCGAGTGCTGCTGTCGATCACGCCGTTGCGGTGGCACCAGGTCAGCATTTCCAGCAAATCGCGGCTGCGCTTGATCGGCGCAAAGTGCTCCCATTCCAGGGCGGTGAGGTTGCCGTTGTACAGCCCCCAATGGTGCTGGCCCGGCTCTTTGCGGTTGGGCGATTGCACCAGGGTCAGGGTGTCTTCGGCCAGGTCCGGGGCGATGCCGGGGTTGATGAACTCGACTTTGCCGGCTTTACGCTCGAACGCAGCATATAGGCGGCGGCCGAGCACATTGAGGTCACGCTTATTGATCAGGCTGACTGTCTGTTCGCTGCGGGCGAATTGCGTCAGGAAGCGATAGCTGTAGTTCAGCTCACTGACCAATGCGCGACGCTCGGAAGCGACCTGGCGCACTTTCCATTGGCTGCGGCTGTCCAGCAGGGCCAATTGGCGCGGGTTCCAGCCCCACTCCTGGGCCAGGCGCTCCAGCAACAGGTGCTGCCAGCTAGAGCTACGCTGGCCAGCGCTGAGCTTGCGGTTGACCTTTAAATACAGCGCTCGCCTTACCAGCTCCAGGCGCTCCGGTTCGTTGCGGACCTTGAGGTATTCCTCGATGCGGCGATAGACCACGATGTAAGGGTCCAGCTCATCCAGATCCATCTGGTTGGCGAACACCGCCTGCTTGAAGCGCAGGCTCAGGCACTGCACGTTTGGGTGCTCGCTGGCATAAACCTCGGTCAGCAGCAGCTTGAGCACTGACTTGTAGGGCGACTCGATGCCTTTGAACAGCTGCCACAACCCGGCGCCGATGAATTCGCCCGGAGGGATGCGTGCCAGGTGGCCTAGGTCAAGGGTTTCATCGGCGCGTATAAAGCGCTTGGAGATCAGCGTGTGGGTGAATTCGGCGTAGCGGTTTTCTTCGTAGACGGGCACCAGCCACCAGATCGGTGTACGGCCAGCCAGCCAGATGGCGGTGCGGTAGAACTCGTCCAGCAGCAGGTAATGCTGGGTGGTGCCGCAGTCGTCGGAGCTCAGTTGGGTGTCGCGCTCACCCAGTACGAAGCGCGTCGGCTCAATCAGGAAAAAATGTGCCTCGGCGCCCATGCTCAAGGCCCAGGCCTCCAGCAACTGGCATTTCTTGCGCAGCTCGGCCAGTTCGCTTTCGTCCAGGTCGGCGGCGTGGCACACCCACACATCCATATCGCTCTGGTCTGCCTGGGCCAGGGTGCCGAGGCTGCCCATCAGGAACAGGCCATGGATCGGACGGGGCGGGTTGCCATGGCGCGGCTTGTAGGAGAATGAACGGGTCAGGCGCTGGGCTTCGGTCAGGGCCTGGGCATCAGGCTCGAAGTTCGACAGCCCGGCCGGTGTACTGCCCGACACATAGCCTGGCAGGAGCGGGTGATTGACGTGGAAAAACAGCGGCAACAGTGTCAGTACGCTTTGCTGGCGCGGCGTTAGCCCCTCGATGGCGCGGGCCATGCGGCCTTCGTTGAGGGCCATGAAGCGCGCGCGCAGCTGAGCCAGCACCTTGCGGTCGATGCCTTCGTCCAGGTCGGGGCGGATTTCATGGGTGCGGGTCATGTCAAACTCGGTGGCTCGCAAGGCCCAACATGGGCGGCCGTGTAGGAGTTTACAGTCAGAAGCGTAGGAGGTTTAGAGGGAAATGTTTTTTGACGTCAGAATTTTCTCGCGTCCACAGCAGCGCCCTCGGAATCCGCAAGGGGCGGACTCCATGGGCGGTATCAGGTGTCAGGCGGCTTCTTTGCTTGTCGCGGTGCTCAAGATCGTCAGCAGGGTTTGCGCTTGCTCGGCGGCGTCTCGGCCAAGGCTGGTCAGATAGCCTCCGTCCGGCTGGTCGATCAGCTTTTTCTCGAACAGGCGTTTGGCCGCGGCGATGGCAGTGGGAGCGGCAGTCTGGTGGACTTTCAGACCTTCCTGGGAGCTGCCCAGGTTGAAGAGTGCAAGGATTTCCAGTTCGGCAACCAACTCAGGGGTATACGACATAAGGACTCCAGACTTTCTAAGAATTTATTAGAGGCTAGCAGGCCATAAGGTGAACGCACTTTGGCAGGCTGTCCAGTGAGAAAGTCATGGGTATTGATATGCCGCAGATTTGTGGCGAGGAAGCAGGCTTCCCGGCCACGCAGAGGGGGGCTTCAGTCGTTTTCCGGCGGCAATTCCGGCAGCGCCCGCAGGGCTGTCTCATACCATTGGGTATCGAATGCACGGTCTTCGTCGAGCATCTGGTCGATTTCAACCGCCAGCACATGGGCCATGAGATTCAGAATCTCCTCGCGCTCGTAACCTACCAGGGTCAGCTTGTTGAACGTGGCCTTGGCGGCAGGCGGAGTGTCGCTTTCGATCTGATTCTCGATGGCTTCGATCAGTGTACTTTCGGTGAACGCTTCTTCGTCGCTGTCGATATCGGTCGGCTCGCTCATGGCAGGCTCCTCAAGGAAAGGGCGCCAGTCTAACTCCATTCAGGCCGGTGATGCTGCTGGTCAGGGCGGGCCCGGGCATCTATAACTCTTGCGGCCAACCCCGCACACGGCCTGGAGGCTTTGCGATGCTCAAGCTTTACGGATTTTCGGTCAGTAACTACTACAACATGGTGAAACTGGCGCTGCTGGAGAAGGGGCTACCGTTCGAAGAGGTGCCTTTTTACGCCGGGCAAACCCCTGAGGCGCTTGCCGTCAGTCCGCGAGGCAAGGTGCCGGTACTGGGGGTGAAGCAGGGTTTCGTCAATGAAACCAGCGTGATCCTCGAATACATCGAGCAAACCCAGGAGGGCCGTTCGCTGCTGCCTGCTGATCCTTTTCAGCGTGCCCAGGTGCTGGCGTTGTGCCGGGAAATCGAGCTGTACATCGAACTGCCCGCCCGCGCGTGTTTCGCCGAGGCGTTTTTCGGCATGCAGGTGCCGGACGCTATCAAGGAGAAATCCAAGGCTGAGTTGCTGCTGGGGATCGGTTCTTTAGGTCGGCACGGCAAGTTCGCGCCTTATGTGGCAGGGGAGAGCTTTACGATTGCGGATCTGTATTTCATGTATAGCGTGAACCTCGCCTGTGCCGTGGGCGAGAAGTTGTTTGGCCTGGACCTGTTGGCTGAACTCCCGGCGGCCAAAGTGTTGCTGGAGCGGCTGCATGCCATGCCCAATGCGCAGAAGGTGGCGGCGGACAGGGAAGCCGCGATGCCGGCGTTCATGGCGATGGTTGCGGCCAAAAAGTGATCCAGTGTGGGAGGGGGTTGCCCCCTCCCTCATTTTTCAGCGGCTGGCGAGGAGGGCCTGGCCGCGCGCGACGGCTGCCTTCACCTGCGCCGGTGCGGTGCCGCCCACGTGGTTACGGGCATTCACCGAGCCTTCCAGGGTCAGCACGGCAAACACGTCCTGCTCGATCTGGTCGCTGAACTGGCGCAGTTCTTCCAGGCTCATTTCCGCCAGGTCCTTGCCGGTGTCCACGCCGTATTTCACGGCATGGC
The DNA here is from genome assembly GCF_057808775.1 of Pseudomonas sp. FG86. Classification (NCBI taxonomy): domain Bacteria; kingdom Pseudomonadati; phylum Pseudomonadota; class Gammaproteobacteria; order Pseudomonadales; family Pseudomonadaceae; genus Pseudomonas; species Pseudomonas sp. FG86. Next base: position 262,863 of record NZ_JBMDIS010000001.1, read on the forward strand.
CGACGATTTCGTGGCAGTCGCGGAACGGCAGGCCACGGCGTACCAGGTAGTCCGCCAGGTCCGTCGCGGTGGAGAACCCACGCAGGGCCGCTTCACGCATGATCGCGTGCTTGGGCTTGATCGCGGGGATCATGTCGGCAAAGGCACGCAGCGAATCACGTAGGGTGTCGGCGGCGTCGAACAGCGGTTCCTTGTCTTCCTGGTTGTCCTTGTTGTAGGCCAAGGGCTGGCCTTTCATCAGGGTCAGCAGGCCCATCAGTGCGCCGAATACGCGGCCGCTCTTGCCACGCACCAGCTCGGGCACGTCGGGGTTTTTCTTTTGCGGCATGATCGAGCTACCGGTGCAGAAGCGATCCGGCAGGTCGATGAACTGGAATTGCGCGCTGGTCCACAACACCAGTTCTTCGGAGAAACGCGACAGGTGCATCATCGCGATACTGGCGGCGGCGCAGAATTCGATGGCGAAATCGCGGTCCGACACGCCGTCCAGGGAGTTGCCGCCCACGGCATCGAAGCCCAGCAGTTGTGCGGTGTATTCGCGGTCGATCGGGTAGGTGGTGCCGGCCAGCGCGGCGCTACCCAAGGGCATGCGGTTGGCGCGCTTGCGGCAATCCACCAGGCGCTCGTAGTCGCGGCTGAGCATTTCGAACCAGGCCAGCAAGTGGTGGCCGAAGGTGACAGGCTGGGCGGTTTGCAGGTGGGTGAAACCGGGCATGATGGTGTCCGATTCGCGCTCGGCCTGTTCCAGCAAGCCTTTCTGCAGGCGAGTTATTTCGGCCAGGATCAGGTCGATTTCATCGCGCAGCCACAGGCGGATATCGGTGGCCACCTGGTCATTGCGGCTGCGCCCGGTGTGCAGTTTCTTGCCGGTCACGCCGATGCGGTCGGTGAGGCGGGCCTCGATATTCATGTGCACGTCTTCCAGGTCGACGCGCCAGTCGAACGTACCGGCTTCGATCTCACCGCGAATGGTGGTCAGGCCGTCGATGATGCTGTCGCGCTCGGCGTCGGTCAGCACGCCGACCTTGGCCAGCATCGTGGCGTGGGCGATCGAGCCCATGATGTCGTGGCGGTACAGGCGCTGGTCGAAGGTGACGGAGGCGGTGAAGCGGGCGACGAAGGCGTCGACGGGTTCACTGAAGCGGCCGCCCCAGGACTGGTTGGTCTTGTCGGTGCTCATGGATTCGCTCGTGATCTGCTTAAAAGAGGCGTGGAGGTGTGCCGCCGATAATAACAGGGTTGCTCGTGGAGGCGGTGCTGTGGGTGGCCGGCATTTTTATTTGCGCGAAGGATGGCTAAGTGCCTTGCCGCCGAGCGCGTCCGGGAAGAGACTGGGGCCAGGTGCTTGTTGAAACGATATTTGACGATTGAGTAATGTCGTCTCAGCGAGCGTCTACAGTTGGACTGATAGTGTGTGAATGCACCAAAGTCGGGTGATGCGGTCATAACCCAGACTATCCATTAAAAAGGGGGGTATTCGGATTGTGTATCAGCAAACCCTACGACTATGCCCAAGGGCAGCAGGTTTTGGGCGCTATTGAACAGGTCCGGGTAAATATGCGTGCCGCTCTCAGGGCACTTTTTGCCGCTCGCGCTAGTCTTAGCGTGGATCGCTGTGACGCAAGTCACCGCACCTGTCTACGCTATCCTTGTGCGAGACTCACGCAGGAATCCAGCGCAATATGAATGTCCTGATCGTTGATGACGAACCCCAAGCCCGCGAGCGACTGAGCCGCCTGGTCAGTGAACTCGAGGGTTATACAGTCCTTGAACCGAGCGCCACCAACGGGGAGGAGGCGTTGACGTTGATCGATAGCCTCAAGCCGGATGTGGTGCTGCTCGATATCCGCATGCCCGGCCTTGATGGCCTGCAGGTCGCCGCCCGCCTGAGTGAGAGAGAATCACCTCCGTCGGTGGTGTTGTGCGCTGCCCAGGAAGAGTTTTCCGCGGAAGCGTTGGAAGCCAGTGGTGTCAGTTTCCTGGTCAAGCCGGCGACTGGCGACGCGTTGCTCAAGGCATTGAAAAAGGCCGAGCGCCCTAACCGGGTCCAACTCGCTGCCCTGACTCAACCTGCCGCCCAGAGTGGCAACGGGCCGCGCAGCCATATCAGTGCGCGTACGCGCAAGGGTATCGAGCTGATCCCCCTGAGCCAGGTGGTGTACTTCATTGCCGATCACAAGTACGTGACGCTGCGCCATGAAGCCGGTGAAGTCCTGCTCGATGAGCCGCTCAAGGCTCTTGAAGATGAGTTTGGCGACCGCTTTGTGCGAATCCACCGCAATGCGTTGGTGGCCCGCGAACGAATCGAGCGCCTGCAACGTACGCCCCTGGGGCACTTCCAGCTGTTCCTGAAAGGGCTCAATGGCGATGCCTTGATCGTCAGCCGACGCCATGTCGCCGGCGTGCGCAAGATGATGCAGCAGCTTTAGCCCAAGGGCTGTAGCGTGGACTGCAGTGCTTATCCCGGTGTGATGCGGCCAGGGAGGCCCCGCACTTGCTGATTCAAATCAAAGCGTATTTGCTTGAGCTGTTATTATCTGCCGTATCTATTCAGTACGGATTGATCCATGTCCTCTCGCGAAATCCGCATCGCCACTCGTAAAAGCGCCCTGGCCTTGTGGCAGGCCGAATACGTCAAAGCTCGCCTTGAAGAGGCCCATTCAGGTCTCAAGGTATCCTTGGTGCCCATGGTGAGTCGCGGCGACAAGCTGCTGGACTCGCCGCTGTCGAAGATTGGCGGTAAGGGCCTGTTCGTCAAGGAGCTGGAGACCGCGCTGCTGGAAAATGAAGCCGACATCGCCGTGCATTCGATGAAAGATGTGCCCATGGACTTCCCCGAAGGCCTGGGCCTTTTTTGCATCTGCGAGCGCGAAGACCCGCGCGATGCGTTCGTTTCCAATACCTATGCATCTCTGGATGAGCTGCCTTTGGGCAGCATCGTCGGCACTTCGAGCCTGCGTCGCCAGGCGCAGTTGTTGACCCGTCGTCCAGACCTGCAGATCCGCTTTCTGCGCGGCAACGTCAACACGCGCCTGGCCAAGCTGGATGCCGGCGAATATGACGCGATTATCCTCGCTGCGGCCGGGCTTATCCGCCTTGGCTTCGAAGACCGTATTACGTCAACGATCAGCGTTGAAGACAGCTTGCCCGCTGGCGGCCAGGGTGCGGTAGGTATTGAGTGCCGCACGGCAGACAGCGAAATCCACGCGTTGCTCAAACCCCTCGATCACCACGACACCGAAGTGCGCGTCACGGCCGAGCGCGCCCTGAACAAGCACCTCAACGGTGGCTGTCAGGTGCCGATCGCCTGCTACGCCGTGCTCGAAGGTGACACTCTGTGGCTGCGTGGCCTGGTTGGGGATCCGGCCGGTGGCACCCTGCTCACCGCCGAGATGCGCGGGCCACGGCGTGATGCGAGCGCCCTGGGTATCCAGGTGGCTGAAGAGCTGCTGGAAAAAGGCGCTGGCGCCATTCTGCAAAAAGTCTATGGCGAGGCCGGTCCGCAGTGACCGGCTGGCGTGTGCTGCTGACGCGGCCTGTCGAGGAGTCGAAGGCCCTGGCGGCGTCGTTGTCCGAAGCCGGCATTTTCAGCAGCAGCCTGCCCTTGCTGGAGATCGAGGCGTTGCCGGTCACGCCCGCACAACAGGCGGTTTTCCGCGACCTGGGCCGTTATTGCGCAGTGATCGTGGTGAGCAAACCGGCTGCGCGCCTGGGTTTGCAACAGCTGGAGCGACGCTGGCCGCAATTACCGTGGTTCAGCGTTGGCGCGGCGACCGCCCAGGTGCTGGCTGACCAGGGCCTTGACGTTCACTATCCGCCCACCGGTGATGACAGCGAAGCCTTGCTCGCCTTACCCGCCTTGCGCGAGGCTATTGCACGGCCTGGGGCACGGGTGTTGATCCTGCGGGGGGAGGGCGGTCGAGAACTGCTGGCTGAGCGTTTGCGCGAGCAAGGTGCTAGTGTCGACTATCTGGAGTTGTATCGCCGCTTCCTGCCGGCCTACGACGCCGGGGTACTGATGCAGCGCATCCAGTTGGAACGCTTGAACGGCCTGGTGGTCAGCAGTGGGCAGGGTTTCTTGCATCTGCAAGCCCTGGCCGGACCCGATTGGCCGCAGGTGGCCCGACTGCCGTTGTTCGTACCCAGCCCGCGAGTCTATGAGATGGCGCGGGACGCTGGGGCAGAAAATGTTGTGGATTGTCGCGGCGCGAGTGCTGCGGCTTTGTTAGTGGCGTTAGGCGGCTTTGTCTTATAAAAACATCCCGCCCCCACTCTCTGATACGCAAAGGACGGATACGTGAGCGATACAGCCTTGCCTAAAGATGAAACTCAGCCCGCGCTTGATGCGCCGGTCGAGACACCGGTCGCCGCGCCACGCCGTGGCAATGGCCTGGCAATCGTTGCCCTGCTGCTGGGCGCCGCGGGTGTTGCCGCTGGCGGTTGGGGGATCTGGCAGGTCCGTGCCCTGCAAGCCAGCAGCCAGCATCAATTGGGCCAGGTGCAGACCCTTGATGACCAGTCCCAGTCTCTCAAGCAAGGCCAGCAACAGTTGGCGGCACGCCTGGCACAGTTGCCGGGCGCTGATGAGCTGGAGGAGCGTCGCCGCCTGGTGGCCCAGTTGCAAGGTGATCAGCAGCGCCTGAACCAACGCCTGGAAACCGTGCTGGGGGCCAGCCGCAAGGACTGGCGCCTGGCTGAAGCCGAGCATCTGATCCGTCTGGCGAGTTTGCGACTGTCGGCCTTGCAGGATATCAACAGTGCTCAGTCGCTGGTCCAGGGCGCCGATGAGATCCTGCGCGAGCAGAATGATCCGGGGTCCTACGCTGCCCGCGAGCAACTGGCCAAGAGCCTGGCCGCGCTGCGCAGCACCGAGCAGCCGGACCGTACCGGGTTGTATCTGCAATTGGCGGCGTTGCGCGATCAGGTCGTGCAGCTGGCGGCGATTGCGCCGGAATACCAGCTTACGGAGCCGGCTTCCCAAGGGCGTCCAACCACGGACACTGACAACCGTTGGAGCCAATGGTGGGAACAGATTTCCCGTTACTTCCGCATCGATTTCAACCCCGATGACAACATTCGCCCGCTGCTGGCCGGCCAAGGCTTGAACCAGGTGCGTCTGGCCCTGAGCCTGGCCCTGGAGCAAGCTCAATGGGCCGCGCTCAATGGCGAGTCGGCGGTGTACAGCCGTTCGCTGGGTGAAGCGCGTAGCGTGTTGCAGGACAACTTCAACCAGGACAACCCCCAGAGCAAGGCGATGCTGGCACGGATCGCCGAGCTTGAGCCCAAGGCCGTCTCGGTGGTGACACCGGACCTGGCCGCGAGCCTGGCGGCCGTGCAGGCGTATCTCGAGCGTCGTCATCTGTCTGCTGACGAAGCCAAGGCTTCGGCTGGCACGCCGGCGACCCAGGAGTAGAGCCGATGAAGCGTTTCTATGTGATCCTGGTGCTGGCGATTGCGATCGCCCTGGCACTGGCCGTGGGCATCTCGAAACATACTGGCTACGTGCTGATTACCTATCCCCATGTGCTGCATTACGAATCGAGCCTGTGGGCCACCCTGGTGGCGGTGTTTGTCATCGTCCTGGCGATCTACCTGCTCCGCGTGTTGCTGAGCCTGGTGACCACCTCCGGGGGCGTGGTCAACCCATGGTCGCGCCGTAACCGCAGCCGTCGCGTACAAATTGCGATCGAACAGGGCCAGATGGACCTCGCCGAAGGGCGCTGGGCCAGTGCCGAGCGCCACCTGCACCGGGCTGCCGAAGCCGAGCGTCAACCGTTGCTGTATTACCTCGGCGCGGCCCGTGCGGCCAATGAGCAGGGGCGCTACGAAGAGTCGGACAGCTTGCTCGAGCGCGCCCTGGAGCGTCAGCCTCAAGCCGAGTTGGCGGTTGCCTTGAGCCATGCGCAATTGCAGACGGACCGCGGCGATACCGAGGGCGCCCTGGTGACCCTGCAGGCGATGCATGAGCGCCATCCCCATAACGCCCAGGTACTGCGTCAATTGCAGCGCCTGCATCAGCAGCGGGGCGACTGGTCGTCGGTCATTCGACTATTGCCCGAGTTGCGCAAAGACAAAGTCTTGCCCCCTGGTGAACTGGCCGAGCTGGAGCGTCGCGCCTGGGGTGAAAACCTGAGCCTGGCGGCCCAGCGGGAAGAGCAGGGCGAAGCCGGTTTGCAGTCCCTTGAACGGGCCTGGCAGCAACTGACCTCTGCCCAGCGTCAGGAGCCGCAGCTGGTGTTGGCCTACGCTGAGCAACTGCGTCAGTTAGGCGCGGATGCCAAGGCCGAGGAAGTGCTGCGGGGTGCGATCAAGCGCAGCTACGATAGCCATCTGATTCGGTTATACGGCCTGCTGCGAGGCAGTGACCCGGCGCGGCAACTGAAGTTTGCCGAAGGCTGGCTCAAGGACCACTCCGGTGACGCCAGCCTGCTGTTGACCCTGGGTCGCCTGTGCTTGCAGAACAGCCTGTGGGGCAAGGCACGGGACTACCTGGAAGGCAGCCTGCAGGTGCAGCGCAATCCCGAAGCCTGCGCCGAGTTGGCGCGACTGCTGGCCCAATTAGGCGACACTGAGCGCAGCAACCAGCTGTTCCAGGAAGGCCTGGGTCTGCTGGACAGTCGCCTGCTGGCCTCTCCATTGCCGGTACCGGCGCGGGTTTGAGGTAGGAAAAAGAGTGAGCGTTGGCTCGGAATTGTCTGGTAGCCAACGCTTCAATTTTGCCAATGGCCTCGGTTTAATGGGGCTCGTAATGTGTTCCTACGTATTCCTAGGTGATGCCCTTCGCGTTCTGACGGGATGTCCCTACGTTTTCGCGGAATCGTCTGCTCTAGCGTGTATTGAAAGGGCTCGGGCCTTTCCTCTACCGTAACGGCCTATCTCTTGCGTTACGGATCGACAATGTCTTTGGCCCCCTCACGCTCCCTGTTTTTGCTGGCGTTCATGGCAGGTGCGCTGACGTTGAGCGCATCGTTCTATCTGGAATATGGCGCGCTGCTTCGGCCCTGCTTCCTGTGCCAGGTGCAGCGGCTATTTTTAGCGGTCTTTACGCTGATCAACCTGAGTGCTGCCATTCATAACCCCAAGCGCTCTGGCGTCTTCCTTTACGGGTTGGCAAGCATGAGCTGTGCCGTGCTCGGCGCGACTGCCGCCGTACGCCAGGTGCTGCTGCAGAACAGCGTGCCGGATCAAGCCCCCGATTGTTGGCCCAGCGCACAGGACATGATTGAAAACCTGTCGCTTGAGGATGCGGTGCGCTCGGTGTTCAAAGGCACCGTCGATTGCATGGAGATAAACTGGACCCTGTTCGACCTAAGCCTTCCGGAGTGGAGCCTGTTGTTCTTCGTGGCGATGCTGATCCTGGGAGGCGTGCAGTTTTCGCGGCTGTTGTTCAGTCAGCGTTTAAGCTTGGCAAGGCACTGAAAACAGCTCAAAAGCTGTAGGACGGGATTAAACACTTGTATGAACTTTCTCTCCTGCGTACCTTGAAGCCATAGTCATGCGGGCATAATCTGGCCCGCAGGCGTTATGAAACTGTTAGCCAGATGCTGCCTTGTCCGGCCGCCGCTTTATCCTTGAAGTGTTGCGCGGGCACAGCGCGGCAGCGCCCCCAATAGGGAAGAGAGATCATCATGCTGGAAAGTTGTCAGAATGCTCAGGAACGCTGGGGTGGGGTGCACAAGCTGATCGACAGCTGGTTGAAAGCACGTCACGAACTGGTTCGGGCCTTTGATGCTCTTGGCGCCAAGCCTGAGTCTCTGGCTGAGAATCGCAAGCCGTTGCAGGAATTCTGTGGCGTGTTGGTGGACTACGCGTCGGCTGGCCATTTCGGTGTCTATGAGCAGCTGACCAAAGAGGCGGAAGCCTTCGATGATCAGCGTGGGCTGGAACTGGCCGAGACTCTTTACCCGCGCATTGATGTCATCACTGAGAAATTGCTGGCGTTCACCGATCTGTGTGATGCCGGCCAATGTGTTGCCGAGAAATTCAAGGAGTTGGGTGGCCTGCTCCATGAACGTTTCGAACTGGAAGATTGCCTGATCGAAGTACTCCACAACGCCCATAAGGAAGAGACGGCCACCCAGGCCTGACCTTTGCTGGCGAGATAAAAAAACGGTGCGCATGGCGCACCGTTTTTTATTGGGTCAGTGGCGAGTACCGAGCAACTCGATCTCGAATACCAACGGTGTGTAAGGCGGGATCAATTCGCCGGCCCCGTCGGCGCCATACGCTTGTGCCGAGGGGATCACCAGTCGCCATTTCGCGCCGATAGGCATCTGTTGCAACGCACTGCGCCAGCCGTCGATCACACTGTCCAGGCGGAACCATTGAGGCTGGGTGCTCTGATCGAACACCGTACCATCGGGTAAACGCCCCACGTATTTCACTTGCACCTCATCGCTGGCCAATGGTTTGTTGCCATTGCCGGGCGTCAGCTCTGTGAGCAGGATGCCATCCGCCAATTCGCGCACACCGGTTGCCGATTTTTCCTTGGTTAAAAATTGCTGTTCCGCCGCCAGCGCCTTTTCACTTTTTGGAACCTGTGTGTCGGCTTCACTCTGTTCTTCGTGCTGGGCCAGAATCTGTTCGATGCGTGCGTTATCCAGTGCCAGTGGCTTGCCTTGATACGCTTGCTTGAGGCCCTCGACCAGCGCCTGGATCTGCAGGTCGGGGACCTCCTGGCGCAGCCGTTCGCCGAGGCTGGCGCCCAGGCTGTACGCGAGGTCGTGCTGGTCCTGGGGTGAGGTTTTGGGCGGCGACTGCTCGCTTGCATTGGCCCCGCCAAGCACCAAGCCAAGCACAAGAAAAAGGTAACGCGACATACGCATGTCTCCCGCCGAAAGTGCGACGGATTATGCCAGTGTGATGAGGTAAAAAGTGGCGTGGTCTTTCGTTATATCGATAAGAATTTTCGCACGGTGCAACGCAAGGCAAAGGATACTGTCAACATGCCCTAGCGGCGGTAAGAGCAGAGGGCTAGTATGAGCCGCACCCACGTCAGCCAGGAGGTAAACCATGTCGGCCAAACAGAAGCCTGTAAATACCCCGTTGCATTTACTCCAACAACTTTCGGGCAGCCTGCTCGAACATCTGGAAAGCGCATGTTCCCAAGCGTTGGCCGATGCAGAAAAACTGCTCGCCAAACTGGAAAAACAACGCGGTAAAGCGCAAGAGAAGCTGCACAAATCCCGCACCAAACTGCAAGACGCCGCCACTGCCGGCAAGGCCAAGGCACAAGCCAAAGCCAAAGACGCTGTCAAAGAACTTGAGGACCTGCTGGACGCCCTCAAGGATCGCCAAGCCGAAACCCGCACCTACATTTCCCAACTCAAAAAAGATGCTCAAGAAAGCCTGAAATTGGCCCAGGGCGTTGGTCGTGTGAAGGAAGCTGTATCTAAAGTGCTCGGCGCTCGTACCCCTGCAAAAGCTGTAGCGACCAGCGCGGCGAAAAAACCGGCGAGCAAAGCTGTTGCAGCGAAGGCGCCGACTAAAGGGGCTGCCAAGCCAGTGGCTAAAACCGCTGCTGTAAAACCAGCCGCCAAGCCAGCTGCTAAAACTGCTGCTGCAAAACCAGCCGCCAAGCCAGCTGCTAAAACCGCTGCTGCAAAACCAGCCGCTAAGCCAGCTGTTAAAGCCACTGCTGCAAAACCAGCCGCCAAGCCAGCTGCCAAAACCGTTGCTGCAAAACCAGCCGCCAAGCCAGCTGTTAAAGCCACTGCTGCAAAACCAGCCGCTAAGCCAGCTGTTAAAGCCACTGCTGCAAAACCAGC